>JANLSF010000080.1:0-18395 GCA_031362285.1 Gemmatimonadota bacterium
CGCCCCAACGCGCGCCGCCTGCGAAACGATCGAGCTTGCCGTGCAGCTCGAGCTCGAGACCTACCTCCTCAAGCACCACAAGGACGAACTGCTGGAGGCGGCGCGGAGCGGCGAGGGGTTCGGCATCGTGGCCGGCACCGGCACCGGCAAGACGCTTGCCGTGCGCCCGATCGCCCAGACGATCCTCGGCACCCTCGACCTCAAGGTCGGCGTGGTCAACCGCGAGCGCGAAGCGACGCCGGAAACGCCGAGCTGGAACGTGGTCGTCGTGACCACGGGCATCGCGCGCCGCTGGTTCCAGGACGGCGACATCACGGCGCGCGACACCCTCGTGGTGGACGAGATCCACCAGACATCGGCCGAGCTGGAGCTCTGCCTCGCGCTCGGAAAGCGCGTGGGGTGTCGCTACATCTGGCTCTCGGCCACGGTCGATCCCGCGTTCTACGCGCGCTACCTGAACTCGAAGCGCGTGCTCAAGGTGGTGGCCTTCGACGCCGACAAGGCCGCCGACGTGAAGGTGGTGCGGAAGGTCCCGCAGGAGTTCCTGAGCGACCGGTTCATGGAGCAGGTCGTGAAGGAGCGGCGCGGCGTGGGGATCTTCATGCCCACGCGTGCCGGCGTGGAGCAGGTGGCGGCGCAGGTGCAGGAGCGGTTCCCGCGCCTCACCGCCGCGCACTACCACGGCGGCGAGCCGATTCGCGTCATTCGCCCCTTCCTCGAGGGGGAGGGCGCGCCGCGCCCGTTCTTCCTGGCCATGACCGCCGCCGGACAGAGCGCCCTCAACGTGCGCGGCCTCGATACGGTGATCATCGACGACACGCGCTTCACCAACGTCGTGGACAAGGGGAAGAACGTCCTCACCAAGGTGAACCTGGGCGCCAACGAGATCCTGCAGATGGCGGGACGGGTGCACGGGCGCGTCTCGGGTGGACGCGTCTTCATCCTGAGCGATCGCGAGCTCCACTTCGAGTCGCTCAAGGCCACGGCGCCCGAGTTCCAGCTGGCGGGTGACTCGGAGCGCGTGGCCCTCACGTGCGCCGCGCTCGGCGTGCGCGCCGACGAGCTCGACCTGCCCGTGCCGCTCGACAAGCTGGCCTACCGCCGCGCCATGGAGCACCTCGAGGCGCGCGGCGTGGTGGAGAACGGGCGCCTGACGCGCTACGGGCGCGAGGTGGAGAAGCTCCCCGTGGAGCGGCCATGGGCGGAGCTCATCGTGCACGCCGACGACGAGCTGATCCCGTACCTCGCGGTGATGGCCAGCATCGAGAGCCTGCACCGGATGACGCGCGACGAGCGCGACCTCGAGGGGTTGGTGGTGGCCGGGAGCGACCACCTCACGGCGTACAACGTGTACGCCGAGGCGTTCACGCGCTGCGGCTACGTGGGGGACGTGTACGGGCTGCCGCGCCACCAGTTCGACGAGAGCGTGGAACACTGGGCCGAGCGGCGCGGCGTGCTCGTGAAGGCGCTGGAGGACAGCGCGCTGGCCATGGCGAGCGTGTACCGCGGCGTGGGGCTGCCGCTGCCCACGGAGCTGCCCCGCGCCGGCGAGACCATGCGGCGGAAGTTTGGCGACCTGCTGTCGCGCTACATGCCGTTCGACCTCGTGATCGACGAACAGACGAGCACCGGCGAGGAAGCGCGGGTGTCGCGCACGAGCGTGTGTGGCAGCTGGGGGCCGGTGGCCGGCACGCTGCGCTACTTCGCCGACCGGTTCGGCAACGCCCGGGCCGGGATCGAGGGGACCCAGCTCGCGCCCGACCTGATCCGCCGCTTCGCGACGGGCAAGGATCCCGTGCTGCAGTACGACGCGCGCCGCAAGGACGCCCCGCTCGTGCTCGTGCGCCGGCTGGAGTACTTCGGCTTCGAGCTCGAGCGCGAGCAGGAGGTGCTCGCGGAGCCATGGCCCGACGCGCTCGCCGGCCAGGCGCAGGCGCTCATCGGCGAGGCGCTCGCGCGTGGCGAGGCGCGGCATGCCGCGATCAAGCGGAACGAGCCGGCGGTGAACGAGATCCGCATGTGCTGGAAGCGCTCAGGCGGGCAGACCACGCCGTTGTCGCAGCACGACCTCGCCGCGTGGTATCGCACGCAGCTGGGCGACGTGCGCTCGATCGCCGAGGTGCGCGCGGCGCCGCTCCGGCTCCGGGTCGGCGACTTCGTGGATGACGCGACCAGCGCGCGGCTGGCCGCCCTCCCCGGCGCCGCCGAGGTGCGGGGCAAGGCGGCGCCGCTCGACTATGACATCGAGGAGATGGACGGGGTGCGCACCGGGGTCGTGCGCTTGCGCCTCCATGAGCGGCAGGCGCGCGGGCTCGTGGCCGAGGAGCTGCCGGAGCTGGATCGTCCCATCCGCTTCACCGTGCTGCGCGGCGCGCGCGGGTCGGTGCGGGCCAGTTCCATCGAGGAGCTGCACGACGTGCTGGATCGCCCGTGGACCGACGAGGAGCTGGAGGCCGCGCGCGCGCAGGCGCAGTCGCACAAGGAGGCGAAGTATGCGGAGCAGCAGCAGCGGCGCGGCGAGCAGGAGGTCTCGCGCCACAAGCGGGCGCTCGGCAACCATCGCGACGACCGGCGGAGCGGGCCGGGTAGTGGCCCTGCACGCGAAGATCGCGGTGGCCCCGGGGGGATCGGGAAGAAGAAGGGGAAGTTCGGGAAGCGCCGCGGACGGTAGCGTTCGCGGTCAGGGCGCCAGCGAGCGGAGCCACGCGAACAGCGGCGGTTGCCACTGCAGGTCGAGCTCCGGGTGCGACGCCACCCGGAGGTTGTGGTCGGCGCCGGGGTACCAGTGCACGTCGTACCGCTTGCCGCGGGTGCGCAGTGCCTCCACGCGCGCGCGGCTCGTGGCCACGGGCGACAGCATCTCCGCCGCGGGGTCGCCGAAGATCCAGTAGATGGGCAGGTCGAGCGCCTCGAGCGTCGGCACCGGGTCGACGTCGATCACCGTGCGCTGCCAGAGGCGATACGGATGATCCGGACCCGCCGGCGCCGGATCACGGTAGACGCGGCGAAACCAGCGCGCGCCCTGCTGGCGCGCCCACTGTGCCTGGAACGCGTCCCAGCCTTCGCCGCTGCGGGCCATGGTGAGTTCGAGTTCCTGCATCGCGCGCGCTGCCGCGACCTCCTCCTCGGTGAATCCCTCGGCGCGCAGGCGCGCGCCGCGCTCGAACAGGTTGTCTTCGGCCACGGTGGCGACGGAGGAAGAGAGCATGACCAGGAAGGCCGCATCCCGCGCCATGGCGGCGGCGAGCGGCGCGACCCACCCGCTCTGGCTGATGCCGAAGAAACCGGTGCGCGCCCGGTCCACCGCCGGGTGCCCCTGGAGGTAGCGGAGTGCGGCGACGGCGTCGCGGCCGAGGTCGGCGAAGTTGAACCGCCGCCAGGCATCGGGGGGTCCTTGGGAGGCGCCGACGCCGCGCTTGTCGAAGGTGAGGACCACCATGCCCGCTCGCGCGAGCGCGGCGGCCAACTCGCGCTGGTCGCGTCCCAAGGTGGCGCCGGAGCCATGCAGGAGCACGATGCCCAGCGACGGCGGAGCCCCATCGGGGCGGAACAGGGTGCCGGCCAGCGTGAGGGAGTCGCTCCGAAAGGTGGCCGCTTCCTCGATGACCCGACGGGCCTGTGCCTGCACCTGCGCCGGCACCGGAGCGACGGCGAGCGCGAGCGTGAACACGAGGGTGGCGATGCGCGGGACGCCGGGTGGCCGCGCCGCGCGATGGTGATCCTGCACCGATTGCTCCGGGACGAGGAGGCCGTGGTCCTGAGACAGCCCGAACCCGGGCACGGTTTGACCAGCGTCGCCGATCACCCGGTCGCGGGCCGGCACCCGTCGGGTGCCGTGCTACCCGATCGTCGCGGTGTACCGTTCTTCGCGGTACGGCACGAAGCCGCGCTTCGTGTAGTTGGGCAACGCGCGCGGCGAGTCGAGCGTGCACGTGTGCAGCCACACCATGTGCGGCTTCGTCCGCCACGCCTCCTCGACGGCGACCGTGAGCAGGTGCTTGCCGAAGCCGCGCCCCATGTACCTGGGCATGAGGCCGAACAAGGCGATCTCGACCGAGCCGTCGGGGTGACGCTCGTACTCCACGTAGCCCGCGTCGTCGCCGGCGAACTTGAGCACCCAGAGCGAGAGGCTCGGCCGGATGAGGAACGCGAGGTACTGGTCGTCGCTCCACGCATTGCGGTCATGCCAGTGGTAGGCATCGCCCACCGCGGTGTAGAAGTGGCGGGAGCGGGCCACCGACGCGTCATCGAGCGGCGTGAAGGTGAGGCGCGCATCGGTGAGGCGCGCCGGCTTGAGGTCGCCCGGCCGTTGCACGCGCAGATACGTGCGGGTGACGACCACCTGGCGGCGGACCGGCGCGTTGTCCGTGTCGGGATTCACGGCGACCCGGGGGCGGTTCGGGGTGGAAAGCGGCATGCGTCAACCATGGGGGCCGGGATGGCGCGCCTCCGTGACGCAGGAACCATGCAAACTGTGTGGTGGGCATGGCGAAAGTCAGTCCATGGTCGTCCGAGGGGCGGTCTGAGTCAGTAGGACCATGCAGTCCTAAGAAAGGCCCGAATCCGGTCCTATTGGCGTGGAGTTCCATTGCCAGCAACGCGTCTTAATAGTTGTCATATAACGACTTATGGTTGATTGCTTGAGGTATTGACAATAGGACCGATCAGTCCTATTATTCTCGCGTGAACAATCGCCGCGTCCTGATCCTTGATGCCGCCGCGCAGCTGATCGCGCAGCACGGCTACTCCCAGACTTCCGTCGATGATGTCATTCGTCATGCGGGGCTCTCGGGCAAGAGTCATTTCTATCACTACTTCAAGAGCAAGGAAGAACTCGGCTACGAAGTCCTGAACCGCCAGTTCGAGCGGTTCGCCGAGCGTGGCTTGGCCATTCTTCGCGAGCCGATGATCGATCCCCTGGATCGCCTCGCGCTCTTCATCGACTCGCTCGTGGCCTCGCAGGCCGAGCGTGGCTGGCGGGGCGGATCCACCTTCGGTTCGCTCGCGAGCGAGTTGGCCGACGCGCATGAGGGCTTCCGCACCCGCATCGAGACCGTGTTCGAGCGGTGGGCCAGCCAGATCCAGTCACTCCTCTGGGAGGCGCGCCCCCGCATGACCGACGACGTGGACACGGCCCGCATGGCGCGTTTCATCATTGCCACGCTCGAGGGCGCGGTGCTGATGTCGCGCGTGAAACGCGACGGGGCGGTGCTCCTGGGGATCGCCGAGGACCTGAAGAAGTACGTGGGCATGCACGTGAAGGACGGCGCGCTCGCATGACGACGACACGCCGGACGGTCGGTGGGCATCCTGGCCCGCCTTCCACGTCCCGGGTGAATGCTGGTGGTTTGGCGGAGGCCGAGCCCATGACCGTGAAGCGAAACGCAACGTTGCTGCGAGACGTCCGCAGCGTGGCCACCGACTTCGAGGCGCGCCCCGACGGACGCGCCGAGGGGCGGGCGACGGCGGCCGGCTCGGCGCGGGCCGCGCGACGCGCGCAGTTCGAGTCGGAGGCGCTCGAGCATCTCGGCGCGCTGCATTCGTTCGCCCTCAAGCTCTCGCGCTCGCGCGATGACGCCGAGGACCTCGTGTCGGACACGATCCTGCGCGCCTTCGAGCGGTGGGAGCAGTACCGGCTCGGCACCAACATCCGGGCCTGGATGTTCACGATCCTGTACCACGTGTTCGTGAGCCGGAAGCGGCGCATCGACGCACGCGAAGTGCAGCCCATCGAGACGGAGGATGGCTGGTCGACCTTCGAGGCCGTGGGGGAGCTGGACCCCGAGGGACGCTTCTTCGATTCCTTCCTCGATGACGAGATCACGAGCGCGATCTCGGCGCTGCCCGACGAGTACCGCTCGGCGGTGGTGCTGTCCGACCTGCACCAGATGCGCTACGCCGAGATCGCCGACGTGCTGGGCGTACCCGAAGGCACCGTGAAGAGCCGCCTGTTCCGGGGGCGACGCATCCTGCAGAAGAAGCTCATGGGCTACGCCGTGGACATGGGCTACATCAAGGCGCGCTCGCAGATCACGGTGGAGCCGCTCCGCGAGGCGGAGTTCGAGGCGGCGGCCGTCTAGTCGGGCGGCGTCGCGTACGCCCCCGATGGCGCCTTCCGCTATCGGGAGCGTTTAGTAAGGCGGAGGCGCGCCGCCTTGGCGCGGTTGCCGCAATCCCGCATGTCGCACCAGCGACGCGAGTGGTTGCGGGTGGTGTCGAGGAACACGCGCGCGCACCCGGCCCCTGCGCAGCGTGACACCTGCGCGATCTCGCCGGACACGAGCGTCTCGGCGGCGCCCTCCACGATCGGCAGCAGCAGCGCCCCGAACACGTCGCCGCCCGCCCGGAACGCCTGGGCAAAGCCGAGGTCGGCCCGCTCGATGCGCCGGGTGCCGGCCGACCGCTCGAGCACGCGATTGATCTCGGCGGCGGCGGTGTCACGGGCCCGCTCCTGCGTCGCCCCCTTCTCGGCCAGGGTGCGGAGGGCGGAGCGCACGCGACGGGCGTCCACGAGGGCGGCGGCCGCACCCATGGGTTGCTCGTGCGCGCGACGGGCAAGCAACTGCGCGCGCTCGGCGTCGAGCGCACCGGCCTGGGCAAGCCAGGCCAGCCAGGCGCCGAAGTCGGGGATCTGGTCGGTGCGCCGGCCGTGGTGCTCGTCGTCGGTGTTGACGAACGCGAGCCAGAGGCGGCTGGACGAGTCGGGCATCGGTGCGATAGGATGCACCCCTGACATGCGCCCCGCCATCCTCTTCGTCGCCCTCGCGGCCCTTGCCTTTCCCTCCGCCGCGACGGCCCAGGGTGCGGACATCCTGCCCCCCAATCCGCGCCCGCGGATCGAGGCGCGGCGCACGACCGGCCCGATCGTGCTCGACGGCCGGTTGGACGAGGCCGACTGGCTGAAGGCGCCGCGCATCGACGGCATGCGCCAGGTCGAGCCCGACGCCGGCGCCCCGAGCACCTTTCGCGCCCGGATCACCATACTGTTCGACGCGGACAACCTGTACATCGGCCTCTTCGGGGGCGACTCGGCCGGGCTGGCCGGAGTGCGCACGCAGGACTTTCGGCGCGACTTCGACTTCATGACGAACGATTTCTTCGCCGTCAGCATGGACGCCACCGGGACAGGGAAGTACGCCCAGGCCTTCCAGATCACCCCGTGGGGGACGCAGAAGGACCTTGAGGCGTTCGATGGCGGCCAGGACTTCAACGAGGCGTGGGATGCGCTCTGGCGGTCGGCGGTGGTGCGCACCGACAGCGGCTACACCGCCGAGATGGCGCTGCCATGGAAGTCGCTGCGCTACGTGAACGACAACCGGCCGTGGCTGCTCAATTTCTACCGCATGTCGCGCCGGACCAACGAGTTCAGCGGGTGGAGCCCGTGGGCACGCGGCTTCACGCCGCACCGCACCGCGTACATGGGGGAACTGGTGGGGCTCGAGCCGCCGCCACCGAGCACCAACGTGCGGTTCCGCCCCTACTCCATCGGCGAGGTCACGAGCGAGGGGACCGGGGCGCGCTTCGAGCGCCCCATCGGGCGCTATGGCGGCGAGATCACCTGGGCCCCGACGCCGAATGCCGTGCTCGACCTCACCGCGAACACCGACTTCGCGCAGGCCGACGTGGACCGTCAGGTCGTGAACCTCAGTCGGTTCAGCGTGTTCTTCCCGGAACGGCGGCCGTTCTTCCTGGAGAACGCGACCCTGTTCAGCCCGGGGCTCGGGTCGTTCTTCGACCCGGTGTTCTTCATCCGGCCGTTCTTCAGCCGGCGGGTGGGCCTCGACGGCGCCGGGGCGCCCCTGCCGATCGACGCCGGCGCGCGGTTCGTCTATCGCGGCGACACGCGCACGGCGGCCGGAATGCTCGTGCGGCAGAGCGGCGCCCTTGATGGATCGAGCGGGTCGGCCACCTTTGGCGTGGCGCGCTACGAGCACAACCTGGGGTTGGGGGGCCGGGTGGGGGCGCTCGTGGCCACGCGGATGGGCGATCCGAACGCCGGCGCCGCGGCCACCCAAAGCGTGGTGGGTTCGCTCGACGCCTTCTCGCGGCTGTCGGAGAACCTGAACGTGCAGGGGTTCGTGAGCATGGTGCGCGCCACCGGCGGCCCCAACGCGACCGACGGCTTCGCCGCGTACGCCCGGCTCGCCAACGAGACCTCGACGGCCAGCTGGTACGTGACGGCGGGGGTGATCAGCAAGGACTACAACCCGGAAACCGGGTTCGTGAGCCGCACCGACGCCACTCTGGTGCGCCCCGTGTTCAAGTACGACTGGCGCCCCGCCTGGCGGCCGAGCTGGATGCGGAGCCTGACGACGACGCTCGACAACCAGCTCTTCACGAGCACGAGCACGGGCCAGCTGACGGATGCGTACGCCGACTGGAGCACGCAGATCATCCGGCAGGACGGCGGCATGATCACGCTCAAGGTGGTCACGACGTCGCAGCGGCCGACCTCGAGCTTCGCTCCCGTGACCAACGTGACAATCCCCGCGGGCACGTACAACTACGCGCGCGTGTCGCTGTCGGTGCAGAGCGACCAGAGCCAGCCGTTCTCGGCGGGGGCCGGCATGGTCACCGGCGCGTACTTCGACCGGCAGCTGACCGAGGTCACGGCGCAGGCGCGGTTCAGCCCGGGCCCGCGCCTCTCGGTGGAGGCGAGCGCGCTGCGCACGAGCTTCACCGGGGGCGGCCCGGACGTGCGGGCCTACCTGTTCCAGCCGCTGCTGCGCGTCGGGCTCACCCCGCGCATGAACCTGAGCAGCTTCTACCAGTACAACACCGACGCCGGGCGCGGCACGCTGAACGTGCGGTACGCGTGGGAGTGGGCGCCGCTCAGCTACCTCTTCGTGGTGTACAACGACGGGAGGAACTTCGGCAACGGCCTGCTCAACCCGGGTGCGCTGGTGGACCGGCGCCAGCTGGTGGTGAAGCTGAGCTGGGTGGCGCAGTTGTGAGCGGCGAGCGCGGGGCGACTCCGAGGCGCGTCGCGGTGGGCAGCGGGAACCGCGTGAAGGTGGCCGCGGTGGCGGCGGTGGTAGCGCGGCTCTGGCCCGACGCCGTGGTGGAGGGAGGGAGCGTGCCAAGCGGCGTGCGCGACCAGCCCATGGGAGACGACGAGACGATTCAGGGCGCGCGCGCGCGGGCGCGGGGCGCATTGGCGAAGACGGGCGCGGACCTGGGCGTCGGGCTCGAGGGCGGCTGCGTGGAGCTCGAGGACGGCGGCATGCGGACCTGCGCCTGGGCCGTGGTCGTGGGGCCAGATGGCCGCGAGGGGGTCGGCGGCAGCCTCGCCGTGCCGTTGCCGCAGCGCGTGGCGGAGTTGGTGCGCGCCGGCGTCGAGCTCGGCCACGCCATGGATGAGGTGACCGGCGGCAAGGACACGAAGACCAACGCCGGGGCCGTGGGGATCCTCACCGGCGGGTTGATCGACCGGCAGCGGGCGTACGAGGTGCTGGTGACGTATGCGGTGGTGCCGTGGGTGGGGCAGGTCGCCGGCTGATCGCGCGGCGGCGCCCCCCTACGCGCTCGCCAGCGCCCGCTCCCGCTCCACCACCCGCCCGTCGAACAGGTGGATCTCCCGGTCCGCGTGCTGCGCATACCGGTGATCGTGCGTGACCATGCAGATCGTCGCGCCGTGCGCGTGCAGCTCCTGCAGCAGCCCCATCACGGCCTCGCCGTTCTTCGAGTCGAGGTTGCCCGTCGGCTCGTCGGCCAGCAGGATCGCCGGGTCGCCCGCCACGGCGCGCGCCACCGCCACGCGCTGCTGCTGGCCGCCGGAAAGTTGCGTGGGGTAGTGCTTGGCGCGGTGCGACATCCCCACCCGCTCGAGCGCGGCCGCCACGCGCTCCTTCCGTTCGTTCGCGGGCATCTCGCGATAGGTGAGCGGCAGTTCCACGTTCTCGGCAACCGTCAGGTCGCCGATCAGGTTGAACGCCTGGAAGATGAAGCCGATCTGCCGGTTGCGCACGCGCGCGCGCTCGGCCGGCGCCAGCCGCGCCACGCTCGAGCCCGCAAGCAGGAACTCGCCGTCGGTGGGGCTGTCGAGGAGCCCGAGGATCGAGAGCAGCGTGGTCTTGCCGCACCCCGACGGGCCGGAGATGGCCACGTACTCTCCCTTCTTCACGTCGAGGTGGATGTCGGCGAGCGCGTGCGTCTCCACTTCATCCGTGTGGAACACCTTGCGGATGCCGGTCATCCGGATGAGGGGCTCGGCGGCGTCGGTCGTCGTCATGGAAGCGTCCTGAAGGGGTGAGCGGGCGGACTACTTGATCCGCACGCGGTTGACGTTCACGTACGGGGTCATGTCGGACACGATCAGCCGGTCGCCCGGGGCGAGGCCGCGCAGGATCTCGATGGCATTCACCGACACGCGGCCGATTTCCACCGGCACGCGGATCGCCTCGTCGCCATTGGCCTCCACGCGGAAGAGCCCCATGGTGCCGGCGCCAGCGCTGCCGGAGGGACGGCCGGTGTGCATCACGTTCACCATCCGGTCCACCTGGATGGTGCCATCGACGCTCAGGTCGGGCACGGCGCCGGCCGGCAACGCGCCGTCGAGCGCCACGTCGATCGTCACCGATCCGCCCTGCGCCGAGGGATCCTTGCGCATGACGTGGCCCTTCACGATGCCGTTCCGCGTGTCGATCAGGGCCGGCTGGCCGAGCTGCACGTCCTTGGCCTGCGATTCCGGGATGCGCAGCACCGCCTTGAGCTTCCCCGGCTGCACGACCTTGGCGAGCGTGGTCCCCTCGGGCACCCACTGGCCCAGTTGCAGCGTGAGGTCCTGGAGCACGCCGGCCTCGGGGGCCCGCACGGAGAGCGACTTGAGCCGGGCCTGCTGGTTGTCGGCGATGGCGCGCAACTGCACGACCTGCGCCGCCTGCACGGCCACCTGCGAATCGATCGACTGGCGCATCAGCTCGAGCCGCTCCCGCTCCACGCGGTAGCGCACGGTGAGTTCCTCGGCCTGCGCCCGCCGGTTGGCGGACTCGATGACCGAGAGCAACTTGCGCGCACCCAGCGAATCGGCCGCCGCTCCCTCGGCCATGGCGTTCACGTACTGCGTGCGCGTGGTGGCCACCAGACCTTCCTGGGTGAGCACCTGGCTGCGGAGCGAGGTCTTCAGGTTGAGCAACGCGATCTGCGCCTGCTGCACCTGCTGCTCCGCCTGCATGGTCTGGATGCGCAGGTCGGGGTTCGACAGCTCCAACAGCACGTCGCCGGCGGCCACCTGGCGCCCCGACTCGGCGCCCAGCCGCTCCACGCGCGCCGAGGCCTGCGCGGTGATCCAGCGGATTTGTTCGGGAACGAGGGTGCCGGGGCCACGGACCTCGCGCACCACGTCGCCCCGGCTGACCGAGTCGATGAGGATCGCGTTGCGCTCCACGGTGGGCGCGGCGGGCTTGAGCCCCGAGACGGCCACCGTGGCGATGATCAGGACCGCGACGCCGCCGACGATGGCGACGGTGCGTCCCCGGCGCTTCGGCTTTTCACGTGCAATATCCATCAATCGTACCGGAGGGCCAGCATGGGATCAATCATGGCGGCGCGGCGGGCGGGAATCCACCCCGCGCCGAGTGCGATGAAGGCGAGCAGCAGCACGGCGGCGCCGAAGACGATGGGGTCATGCCCCTCGAGGCCGTACAGCAGCGAGCGCGCGGCGCGTCCCAGGCCGAGCGCGGCCACGATGCCGATCGCGCCGCCCACGAGCAACATGCCGCCCACCTGCTTGAGGACCATCTGGCGCACGGTGCCGCCGTCGGCGCCCAGCGCCATGCGCACGCCGATCTCGCGCGTCCGCTGGGCCACGGAGTAGGCCAGCACGCCGTAGAGGCCCACGCCGGCGAGCAGCGTCGCCAGGAAGGCGAACGCGGACGTCAGCACGCTGATCATGCGATCGAGGAAGATGCTGTCCTTGACTTGCTGCGGCATGGTGCGGAGGTCCTCCACCGGCACCGTGGGCGCGAGGCGCTTGAGCGTGGCCCGGATGGTGCCGAGCAACTCGGCAGGGTTGAGCGAGGTCCGCACGTAGAAGTAGAGCGAGCCGATGCTGGCATCCTGGCGCGTGGGCAGGTAGAACACGGGGGGAATCGAGTCCTTCACGCTGCTGTACTTGATGTCGGGAATCAGCCCGACGATCTGGATGTTCAGGGCCCCCGTGTCGTTCTGGGTCATGAAGTTGCCCACGACGTCACGCCCGAGCTTGAATTTCTCGGCGAAGGCATGGTTCACGACCGCCACCTTGGCGCCACCGACCTCATCCGACGGCGTGAACTCGCGTCCCGCCGTGAGCGTGACTCCCATGGTGGCAAAGTAGCCAGGTCCCACGGCGTTGAACCGCGAGCCGTTGTCGACGTCGGGACCACCGGGAAAGCCCTGCACCCGCACGCCGTTCCCCCAGTTGTCGCCGGCCAGCAGCGGCACGAGGCCATCCGTCACGCCGGTGACGCCAGGCAGTGCCGCCAGCTCCTGTTCCACCCGGTTGAACAGCACGGCGCTGCGCGTGCTGTCGTATCCGGCGCGCACCGGGACGATCTCGAACGTCGACACGTTCGCGATCTGGACGCCGAGGTCCACGCGACTCACGTTGATCAGGCTCTTGAGCAGCAGCGCCGACATGATCAGCAGGCCCATCGAGAGCGCTATCTGTGTCGTCACCAGTCCGGCACGGAAACGCGCTGCGGCGCGCCCGCCGGTGAGCTGACCCGCGCCGGCGCGAATGGTGCTGATCAGGTCACTGCGTGTGCTGTGCAACGCGGGGAACAGTCCGAAGATGAGCCCGGTCAGCACACTGAGGGCAGCGGCAAAGAGGATCACTGACGGGCGGATCGCAAACTCGATCGTCCCTGCGGCCTGACTGGGCAGCAGCCCCATGATCACACTCAGTGTCCACTGCGCCACGAGCAGCGACGCCAGGCCGCCGATCAGTGCCAGCATCACGCTCTCGGTCAGCAGCTGCAGAACGAGGTGGCGCCGCGTCGCGCCGAGTGCCAGTCGCACACCCATTTCGGCCGCACGGCCGGCACCGCGCGCGAGCAGCAGGTTCGCGATGTTTGCGCAGGCGATCAGCAACACGACGCCCGTCACGGCGAACAGCAGGATCAGCGGCGTCCTGGCTTCCTTGTGAATGTTGCTCTGACCACGGGCGCCGGGCGCGAGGATGATCCGCTTCTTCCTGAAGCTCTCCATCGTCTTCACACTCATGCCTTGCTGCAACGGTGCTTCGACATCAGATAGGATCGGCGCGAAGACCGCATTGATCGCCGTGGCGGCCCCCTCGATCGAAACGGCGGGCTTCCGGCGTGCGAACAGGTACACCCAGTAGTTGCGTCGGTCTTCCCAGCGTGTGAAGCGCTGGATTTCACCGCGCATCGTGATGGGCACGTACACGACCGGGTGTGCCCCGGCGGTGGTGCCCTCGAACTTCTCCGGCGCTACGCCAATCACGGTGAACGACTTCCCGTTGATCGAGATCGTCGTCCCGATGACGCTCGGATCGCTCCCGAATGACGTCTTCCAGAAGGCGTAGCTGAGGACCGTGACGAAGTTCGCGCCGATCACCTTGTCGTCGTCCGGCGTCAGCAGCCGCCCCAGCGCGGGACGGATTCCGAGCACCGGAAAATACGAGCCGCTGACCATCACGCCCTCACCCGTCAGCGGTTCATTGCGCACCGTCAGTGACACACCCGTCAGACGGTGCGCCGCGATCCCTTCGAACGGCGTTTGTGATTTCTCCAGGTCGCGAAACATCGGGTAGCTGAAGACCTCGTCGCAGTCGCCCGCCTGATTGCACGAGTCCGATCCTGGGTGTGGCCCCGGCTGCGCAAAGTTGACGAGTTGGCTGGGCTCACGGACCGGCAGCGGCCGAAGCAGCAGCTCGTCGAACAGCGAGAAGATTGCGGTGTTGGCGCCGATCCCGAGCGCCAGCGACAGGATCGCGATCGCCGTCACGAACGGCGTCTTGAACAGCATCCGGGCGGCGAGCGAGATGTTCCGCATGCGGGGGCGGGTTGGGGATGCGAGGGTCCGGCGGCGAGGCGGGCGTTCACGGTGGCGAGCCGAGAGGGACAGTCGCCGTCAGAGAGCTACGGGGCGGTGCGTCGCTTGTTTCAGGGGAAGCCGGGGGCGCTGGACGGAGGTGGCGCCGCACTGCCTGCGGTTGGCGCCGTCAGCCGGCCGGTGACGTAGGTGCTCCGGTGAGCCTGACGTTTGAATCACGTGATGCGCAAGCGGCATCACGGATCTCTTGCAGATGGACAACGCGTGCCGACGCTGTTTCTCGCAGCCGACGAGGACCACCTGGTACCCTCGGTGGTGCAGTGAACGTTCATGTCGGCCCAGGTGCCCAGCGCCCCGATGCGCGTGTTGCACAGGCACGGTCACGGCTGCTTCCTCGCGCCCGACCTGGACCTCGACGCGATCCTGAACGAGTGGGGGAATCCCTGGCGGCGGGACGAGGCGACAGATATGAATCAAACAGAATCAACCAGAGGCCGCCGTCCATAGATATCGCGAGGCCGTTCAACGCTGCCAGGGCCCAAAGGGCGCTGGACTTCTGCTGCAGGCTCGTGGGCACGACACTACTTTGGATCTGATATCGACTCTCCAATCCTGCACCGGCGGACTGACATTCCAATGAGCAAACCGTCTCGAAAGCGGAAGCGACCCCAACCGGACTCGACGGCTCCGGTTTCAGGAGATGGCGTGGCTCGTGACCGCCGTCGCTGGCTTCGCGCGCTTGTCGGCGTGCTCGGTGTCGTGGTCGCGGCGGTCGCGATCTGGTGGCTCGCGCGACCCGTGAGTGCCACGACGACGTCAGAGGTGACGCAGATCTCCCAGCCTCGGCTCGACCCCGACACGATCGCGTCAGGCGTTGCGGCGCGGTGCACGGTGGATGGCGTCGTGTCAGACTCGTGCCTTCGCGCTCATCTCGATTCCACGCTGCGAAACACCGGCCAGGTCACCGCGTTTGCCGTTCTCGGTCAGCTGTCGAAGTCGGGGCTCATTGAGGGTCGAGATCACGCGCTCGCCCATCATCTCGGGCGCGTGTCCTACGGACTGGCGGGGACCCCTGCGCAGGCCCTCGCTGCCTGTCCTCCCACCATGGGATCAGGGTGTCTGCACGGCGTTGTGGAGGCCTACTTCGAGGCGAAAGGGCCTGAGGCCAGCATTCTCGGGCTCTGTTCTTTCTCTGGCCCCGGCGCCAGCCACGCGACGCATCAGTGCTGGCACGGTGTGGGCCACGGCGTCTATATGGCCCGTGGCGATGATTGGGCTGGAGCCGTCGCGCGCTGTGCCACGATCACCGAATACATGGATCGGATCAACTGCTCGAGTGGTGTCTTCATGCAGAACCTGATGAATGCCTCGGTCGGTGGCAACGCCGGTGCGATGGCTGGCATGGCGCACGAAGCCGGGATGGAGGGAATGCAGCACACCGCCGCTGCCACCGAACATCTTCGACCCAATGATCTCCTGTATCCCTGCAATGCCGTTCAGGGTGAAGAGGCGACGATCGGTTGCTGGCAGCAGCACGCGTTCGCTGTGCTGAAACTGACGAAGGGCCAGTTCGGCAAGGCGTTCTGGGCGTGCAGTCAGGCGGGGGCGTACGCGATCATGTGTGAGGAGGGCGTGGGGCAAGCCGCTGGCGCGCAGTCGCGAAGGGATCATCAACCACCGCTGAGCTACTGCGATCTGTCAGCATCTCCGACCGCGAAGCGGAACTGCCTCGTCGGTGTCATCAAGGATGTGGTCATGACGGCGCACGCAGTCGGGCCTGGCCTGGACCTGTGTCGAACGGTCGCCCCCGATGCACGGAGCGATTGCTACGGCGCGGTCGGGGACATGAACCGCGGCTTCGAATCCCGGCCCAGCGTTCGCCTCGCCAACTGCGCGAGCGTTCCCGAGCCGTATCGGTCCGTCTGCGCGGCGCGGCCGGAGAGTTGACGGCGGCAGCGCGACAACGTCGCCACGAAACACCATCGTCTGCCCGGCCAGCTTCAACTGGAGTTGCAGGCGTTCGGAGACCGCCGGTGCAGGACGCGTGGATGGCACAGCGCGCTTCTCCTGCGGATTCGCTCTTCGCGACGCTCGGTCCTCGTTGACATCGTGTCGGTGATCCGCGCGGTCAGGCCGCAGGTCATCATCGTGCTCACAGCAGCCAACGACCGCGACGCCACGCGACGCCACGCGACGCTACACGGCCCGACTCACCAGCGCATCTTTCGCGATCGCCGGTGACACCGCACGGCTCAGCACGCGCACCACAACAGGTCTTGGGGGATGGAGCCCGGTACGGCGCGGATCCTGATGTATCGGCTGCATGCGGAGCTCGCGCGCCGGCGCGCAAAGCTGGTGCGTGAAAACGGTGACGCACTTGGCGAGGTGACCCTGCATATTCTGCGCGAGACACCGTCCACCGACCCGCCACAGCTCTGAGAAACGCTGCCATGACGCGATTTGCCTACATGACCTCCGAACAGCTCGCACAGCATCCGATACCACACAAGCGCACGGAACTGGTGCGGGGGCGACTGGTGATTCGGGAGCCGTCCACCCTGCGCCATAGCGACGTGACGGCTCGGACTGTGACCGCGATCAGCAACTACCTCGAGGAGAATCCGATCGGTCGAGCCTACACCGCAGATCCCGGATTCACACTCGAGCGCAACCCAGACACGGTGCGTGCGCCAGACGTTGCCTACATCAGCCAGGATCGCATCCCGACCGCAGAGGTGCCGGGCTTCGACGAACTGGCGCCGGACCTCGCGGTCGAAGTGCGCTCGCCCGGTGATCGGACGCGTGCGCTACAACGGAAGGTGCGGCAGTGGCTCGACGCCGGCACTCGACTGGTGTGGCTCATCGACCCTGCAAAGGGCACGGCGCATGTCTTCAGGCGCGATGGCACGGACTCGGCTCTTGCCCGGGACGATGCGCTCGATGGCGAGGACGTGCTCCCGGGGTTCCGCGTGGCGCTGCGGCGGCTGCTGCCGGAGTGACGCAGCCGTCAGGGGCACAGCGCTGACGTCAGGGCACCGTCGTCACCGACGTCAGCGCCTTCGTGAGCTTGTAGAGAAACACCTGCCCGTCGTAGAAGCTCTTGACCGGCAGGCGCTCGTCACGACCGTGTGCGCGAAGGTCATCAGGATCGATCATGATCCCGGAGACGCCATACGCCGGAATGCCAAGCGCGCGCCAGGCCTGCGAGTCTGTCGCGCCGGTCATCATCGATGGGATGACCGGGATGTTGCCCCACATCTCGCGCGTGATGGATGCAATGGCACTGAGCACCTCAGGCGTCAGTGGAGATGGGGCGGGCGGGACGCGACCGCTGGCCTCCGACACGACGATCGTGGAGTCGCCGAGCGCCTTCACGATCGCTGCGCGGACCTCCGCGGGTCTCGCCGTCGGCACCATGCGACAGTTGATCGTGGCTTCCGCGGTCTGCGGCAGCGCGTTGGCGGCGTGACCGCCCTTGAGCATCGTCGCCACGCAGGTCGTGCGCAGCGTGGCGTTGAAGAGTGGGTCGCGCGAGAGAACCGCGGACGCCGCAGCATCGTTCGGATTCTTCAGGAGCGCGCGCATCGCGGCAGCATTCTGTGGTGACTCGACCGTGGCCGTGCGTTCGAAATATTGACGGCTCACCGGATTCAGTTCCACGGGGAAGGCATACTCCGAGAGTCGAACCAGCCCTTTTGCGAGGGCGTAGATCGCGTTGTCGCGGCGAGGGAGTGAGGAATGCCCGCCGGGGTTCCTGGCCGTCACGGTGAAGGCGGCGAACACTTTCTGCGTGGCTTCGATGTTGTTCGACTGCGGGCGTCCGTTGCGGATGAAGCCGAAGCCGCCCTCGTTGAGCACGATGCCGGCGTCAACCAGTTCGCGATGATTGGTCACCAGCCACCGCGCGCCGTTGCAGCAACCACCCTCCTCGTCGGCCGTCAGCGCGACGATGATGTCGCGGTCGGGAACGTACCCCTCGCGCTTGAGCTGGATGATGTTGGCCACGAAGATGGCCGCCTGCGCCTTGTCGTCCGACGTGCCGCGTCCATAGAAGTAGCCGTCACGTTCCGCGAGCTTGAACGGATCGATGTCGGGCGACCAGTCCGTCCGGACTGCCTCAACCACATCGAGGTGCGCGAGCAGCAGCAGTGGCTTCGGGGCGTTCGGCCCACCTCGGCCGTGATACCGGAGCACCACGTTGAACTTGTCGGCGCGCACACCGCCGAGAAAGATGTCGCTCTCCGGAAAACCCGCGTCACGGAATCGCTGCGCCATTGCCTGCGCGACGATGGTGGTGCCCATCGTCGTCGTCGAGGAGTTCGTCTCGATCAATTGCTGGTAGACATCACGCGCGATTTGCTGATTCTGAGTCAGCGGCGCCTGCTGGGCGGTCGCGG
>JANLSF010000096.1:0-4655 GCA_031362285.1 Gemmatimonadota bacterium
ATGTCCCGCTTGGCTCTCGCCGCGTTCGCGCTCGCCGTTGCCGCCACCCTCGCCCACGCCCAGCCGGCGCCGACCCGTACGGCCCCGCGCCGCGCCGAGCCGCTGGTCGAGTTCGAGATGATGACCTGGCCCGAGGTGAAGGCCGCCCTCGAGGCGGGCAAGACCACCGCCCTCTTCTACACCGGCGGCACCGAGCAGCGCGGCCCGCAGAACGTGAACGGCGGCCACAACCTCATGGGCAAGGCGACGGTCAAGGCCATCGCCCTCAAGCTCGGCAACGCCATTGCCATGCCGGTGCTGCCCTACACCCCCAACCGGGCCAGCGCCAAGATCACCGGCACCATCGGCCTCACCAACGAGCTCCTCGCCCTCGTGCTGGAGCGCGTCGCCGAGGAGGCGATCACCACCGGCTTCAAGAACGTGATCCTCATGGGCGACCACGGCGGCGGCCAGCCCGACGTCTACGTGCAGGTGGCCAGCAGGCTCGAGGCCAAGTACGCGCCGCAGGGGATCCACGTGTATTACTGCGACGAGGTGTACTCCAAGGCCAACGGCGATTTCGACAAGTGGCTGGGCGCCAACGGCTATCCCACCGGCGGACACGGCAGCCTGATCGACACCTCGGAGATGCTCTATCTCGGCGGCTCCGCCTGGGTGCGCAAGGAGCTCATCAAGACGGCCTTGGGCGACCCCGAAGGCCCCCGCGACTCCACCGTGAAGCGCATCGACAACGGCATCACCAGCGACGGGCGCCGGTCGAGCGTGGAGCTGGGCAAGCGGGTGTTCGACATGAAGGTGGAATACGCCGTCAAGCAGATCCGGGCGCTCACCGCGCATTGACCGCGCGCTGACCGCCCCGCGCCGCCGTCAATCCGCCTTGCCGCCCCAACGTCCGGACCTCAGTTTGCGTAGGCTTCCTGATAGGGAGCACAGGCCCGCTTTGGAGGGGTGAGCGTGACCGGATTGACGGCGGCGGGAACGGCAGGACTGCTCGGCGTGGCCGCCGCATTGGCCGTCTCGGAACCGAGGCCGGTCGAGGCGGCCCGCGCGCGCTTGGGGACGGCGGCGCGCGACTCCACCGCCAAGCCCCCCACCGCCACCCGCCCCCGCCCACGCTGGGCCCACGCCCCGCTCCCGGCCAGGCGGTTCGAGCGCATCCGCGCCGACGCCCTCACCGAAGTGGTCAAGGACTACTGCACCGGCTGCCACAGCGACGAGAAGAAGAAGGGGCAGCTCTCCCTCGACCACTTCGACGTCACGAAGGCCCCGCTCAACGCGGAGCTGGCCGAGAAGATGATCAACAAGCTGCGCGCCGGGATGATGCCGCCGCCCGGGAAGGAGCGCCCCAAGGGCGACTCGCTGGAACTGCTGGCCGGCACGCTCGAACGGCTCGTCGACGCCGCGGCCGCGCGTCGCCCCGACCCGGGGATGCGGACCTTCCAGCGACTCAACCGCACCGAGTACGAGCGTTCGATCAAGGCACTGCTCGGGCTCGACGTGGAGGCTGGGTCCTGGCTCCCCCTCGACACCAAGTCGGCCAACTTCGACAACATCGCCGACGTGCAGCTTCCCTCGGCCACCGCGCTCGACGGCTACCTCGACGCGGCCACGGCGATCAGCCGGTTGGCCGTGGGCGACCCGAAGGCGGGGGTCACGAGCAAGACGTACAAGATTCCGCGGCTCGCGTCGCAATTGGCCCACGTGGAGGGGGCGCCCGTCGGGACGCGTGGCGGGCTCTCCGTCGTCCACGTGTTCCCCGCCGACGGCGAGTACGTCTTCCGCATGACGTTGCACTCGATCCCCACGGGGCAGCTCTACGGGCAGGCCACCCAGGCGGACGAGAAGATCGAGCTCTCCGTCAACGGCGAGCGCGTGGCCGTCGTCGCCATCGAGCGCGGCATGTCGCAGGCCGATGCGAACGGGATGGACCTCAAGACGCCGCCGATCACGGTGCGCGCCGGGGCGCAGCGCATCTCGGCCGCCTTCGTCCGCGCCTTCGAAGGGCCGTTCAACGACAACATCACCCCCCTCGGGCACTCGATCGCCGATACGCAGATCGGCGAGGACGAGGGGATCACCACGCTCCCGCACCTGCGCGAGATGGTGGTCACGGGGCCCTACAACCCCACCGGGGTCAGCGAGACGGCCACGCGCCGCCGCATCTTCACCTGCCGCCCGACCACGCCGGCGGAGGCCCGCCCGTGCGCGGAGCGGATCCTCACGACGCTCGCCAGTTCGGCCTACCGCCGCCCGACGGCCAAGGCCGACGTGCAACCGCTGCTCGCCTTCTACGACGAGGGCGCCAAGGCGGAGGGCTTCGAGGCCGGGATCCGCTCGGCGCTCGAGGCGATCCTCGCCAGCCCGCGGTTCATCTTCCGCGTCGAGCAACTCCCTCCCGGCGCCAAGCCGGGCGATCGGGTCGCGCTGGCCGATGCCGACCTGGCCTCGCGCTTGTCCTTCTTCCTCTGGGGCACGCCTCCCGACGCCCCCTTGCTGGCGCTCGCGGCCAGGGGCGCGCTGCACCAGCCAACGGTCCTCGCGACGCAGACGCGCCGCATGCTCGCCGACCCGCGCGCCGAGGCGCTCGCGACGCGCTTTGCGGCGCAGTGGCTGCGCCTGCAGGACGTGGAGAAGGTGCACCCGGACGCGGTGCAGTACCCCGACTTTCACCAGCAGCTGGGCGACGCGATGCTCCGCGAGACGGAGCTCTTCTTCTGGAGCCTGGTCCGCGACGACCGCAGCGTGCTGGAGCTGCTCGACGCGGACTACACCTACGTGAACGAGGCGCTGGCGCGGCACTACCGGATCCCGGGCGTGGTCGGCGAGGAGTTCCGCCGCGTGACCTACCCTGACGCCACGCGCCGCGGCCTGCTCGGCCACGCCAGCATCCTCACGCTCACGTCGCACGCCAACCGCACCTCGCCCGTGCTGCGTGGCAAGTGGGTGATGGAAGTGCTGCTCGGCTCGCCGCCGCCCCCGCCGCCGCCCGATGTCTCCGACCTCGACAAGACCGGCGAGTCCAAGGATGGTCGCCGGCTCACGACGCGCGAGCGCATGGAGATGCACCGCAGCAACGCCTCGTGCCGCTCGTGCCATGCCGTGATCGACCCGATCGGTCTCGCCCTCGACAACTTCGACGTCACCGGGCGGTGGCGCATCCGCGAGAACGGCATGGAGCTCGACACGCGCGGCAAGCTGTACGAAGGCACGCCGATCTCGAGCCCTGCCGACCTGCGCGTGGCGCTGCTCCGGCGTCCGCTCCCGCTCGTCCGCTCCTTCACGCAGAACCTGATGGCGTACGCGTTGGGTCGCCGGGTCGAGTACGGCGACCAGCCCGCGATCCGCACCATCACCGCCGATGCCGGCGCCAAGGGGCATCGGATGTCGGCCTACATCCTCGGCGTCGTGCAGAGCGACGCCTTCCGCATGACCCGCATGCCCCTCGCGTCCGCCGATCGCTCCCGCGAGGCGAAGCGCGTCGACGGTTCCAGCGGCACTCGTTGACCTGATCGCTCCCGCACCGGATAGTCCATGACCTTCCTGACCGGCAAGTCGCTCCCGCGCCGCACCTTCCTGCAGGGGATGGGCGCATCGCTCGCGCTCCCGTATCTCGACTGCATGATTCCCGCGGGACCGCGGGCCTCGGCGTTCGTGGCGGCCAATGATGCCACCCGCCTCGTGGCCATCGAGATGGTGCACGGCGCGGCGGGGTGCAACGAGGTGGGCGCGGCCCTGAACCTCTGGTCGCCCAAGGACGCCGGGAAGCAGTTCGACTTGACCCCGTCGGCGCTGCACTCGCTCGATCCCTGGCGCGAGTACCTCACGATCGTGTCGAACACCGATTGCCGCGAGGCGGAACCGTCCACGCCCAAGGAGATCGGCGGCGACCACTTCCGTTCGAGCGCGGTGTACCTCACGCAGTCGCATCCGCGGCAGACCGAGGGCTCCGACATCCACGTCGGCGTCTCGTTCGACCAGTTGTACGCGCGACGGTTCGGGCAGGGGACGCCGATTCCGTCCATGCAGCTCTGCATCGAACCGGTCGACCAGGCCGGCGGGTGCGCCTACGGCTACGCCTGCGTCTACACCGACTCGATCAGCTGGGACTCCCCCACGCAGCCGCTGCCGGTCATTCGCGACCCGCGCGTGGCGTTCGAGAAGCTCTTCGGCGTGGGCGGCTCGAGCGAGGAGCGGGTGGCCCGGCGCCGCAGCCGCCGCAGCATCCTCGACTTCGTGGCCAAGGAGATGTCGTCGATCAAGACGAACCTGGGCGCGGGCGACCAGCGGCGCATCGACCGCTACCTGGAGGACATCCGCGAGGTGGAGCGGCGCATCCAGCGCGTCGAGGCGCGCAACGGCACCGGCGAGGCCCGCGAACTGCCCGGGGCGCCGCCTGGCGTGCCCGACTCGTTTGACGAGCACGTGAAGTTGATGTTCGACCTGCAGGCGCTGGCGTTCCAGGCCGACGTCACGCGGGTGTTCTCGTTCAAGATGGGCCGCGACGCATCGAGCCGCGTCTATCCAGAGAGCGGCGTGTCCAAGGGCTTCCACCCGTCGTCGCATCACGGCAACAAGCCGGCGAGCGTCACCGAATTCGCGCAGATCAACCGCTATCACGTCAGCCTGCTGCCGTACTTCATGGAAAAGCTGCAGTC
>JANLSF010000097.1:0-1715 GCA_031362285.1 Gemmatimonadota bacterium
GCGAGGTCCTGGCCGGCGCTGAACCCTCGGCCGGCGCCGGTGAGGAGCACGGCGCGCACGGTGGCGTCGGTGGCACAGGCGCGGATGGCGGCGGCGGTGGCCTGCGCCATCTCGAGGTTGAAGGCGTTGAGGACGTCGGGACGGTTGAGCGTCAGGGTGCGGACGCCGTTGGCCGTCTCGATCAGCAGGGTGGTGGACATCGCGTGAGGGGTGCGAGACGGGGGAAAGGTAGCGCGGCGTGATGGCGGATGGAGGCCCCGGTGTCGTCCTGAGCGCCGCGACGGGCCTGCCTCAGGCATCGGCGGACCCTTCCAGATACCTTGCATTTCTAACATTGTATATTCATTTTACAAGCCATGCCGCATATCGCGCGCTCCGCCGAGGTCCACCGAGTCCAGGACCTCCTGCGTCAGTTCCCCGTGGTCGCGCTCCTTGGTGCCCGCCAGGTGGGGAAGACGACGCTTGCCCGGCAGGTTGGCGCTGCGCGCCGCGGTCCCGTGACGCACTTCGACCTGGAGAAGGACGCGGACCGGGACCGTCTGGCGTCCGAGCCGATGCTCACGCTGAGCTCCCTGCGGGGGCTCGTGATCATCGACGAGGTGCAGCAGGTCCCCGAGCTGTTCCGCGCGCTGCGCGTGCTGGCCGACGAGCCCAACGTGTCGCGGCGCTTCCTGGTGCTCGGATCCGCCGCCCCTGCCCTGCTTCAACAGACGTCGGAGAGCCTCGCCGGCCGCATCGCGTACCACGAGCTCGGCGGCTTTTCCATGGCGGACGTCCCCGGGAAGCCCCTCGACCGGCTCTGGCTCCGCGGCGGCTTCCCGCGATCCTACCTCGCGCCCTCGGCGCGCGCGAGCATGGAGTGGCGGGCGTCCTTCATCCGCACCTTCCTCGAGCGCGACCTGTCGCTGCTCGGGTTCAACCTGCCGCCCTCGGCGCTCCGCCGCTTCTGGGCCATGCTCGCGCACTACCACGCGCAGACCTGGCATGGAGCAGAGATCGCGCGCACGTTCGCGGTCTCGGAGCCCACGGTGCGGCGCTGGCTCGACGTGCTGACCGACACCTTCATGATCCGCCAGCTCCCGCCGTGGTTCGAGAACATCTCGAAGCGACAGGTGAAGTCACCACGCATCTACGTGCGCGACAGCGGGCTGCTGCACGCCCTGCTCGACGTCTCCAGCCGCGACGACTTGCTCTCCCATCCCAAGATGGGCGCCTCGTGGGAGGGCTTCGCGCTCGAGGCCGTGCTCGATCGCCTGGCGCCCCGCCACGGCAACGCCTACGGATGGGGAACCCACGCGGGTGCCGAGCTGGACCTGTTCGTGACCCGCGGCCGCACGCGCCTCGGCTTCGAGTTCAAGCGCAGTTCGGCGCCCAAGGTGACGTCGTCCATGCGGTCAGCCCTCGAGTCGCTCAAGCTCGACCGGCTGGACGTGATCCACGCTGGCACCGACGAGTACCCGATGGCCGACCGAATCCGGGCCGTGCCCCTCGCCTCCATCCTGACCGCCCTCAAACCGCTGTAGTCGTCCTGAGCGCAGCGAAGGACCTGCGTGCCCCCGCCGCCTCGAAATCCGGAAGTCGGGGTTCCAATTCTCAAGGCAGCGCGTCCGAGCCGCCCCCCCGCCCCGGCCGCGCTAGATTTCCTCGCAATGCCCCCCGCCCGCGCCGCCGCCCCGGCCACTCCCAAGGCCACCGCCACCGACGCCGCCCTCGAC
>JANLSF010000135.1:0-11787 GCA_031362285.1 Gemmatimonadota bacterium
TTGCCGTCGTAGGCGCCGAGGTAGAACTGGTAGACGGCCTTGGCATTGTGCCGCACCGCGCCGTAGTACCCGCGGCTTCCCAGCACCCCCTGCAGCGACGGCGGCAGCGTCACCTCCTCGGCGATCTCGGCCGGGACCTGCCCGGCGTTGAGCGCGCGAACCGACTGGTCGTGCGTGTACTTGTATACGTCGCGATGCGCGGTGACCAGCGCGGCAATGCGCGCATGCCCCCACGTGGGCCAACTGTGCTGCGCGAACAGCACTTGGGCGTCGGCGCTCTGCGCGAGCACGAGGTCGAGGTAGCGCGACCACTGCAGCGCATCGCGCACCTTGGCCCCGCGAATGGGGAGAAGGTTGTGCATCGTCTGCTGCACCAGCTCGGTGGAGCAGTACGCCTTCTTGTCAGGCAGCGAGAAGGTGAGTTCCGCAGGGGCCTCGGCGCCCGGGGTGTTGTGGAACACGAACCGCACGCCGTCGAGGGTGATCTCTTGCGTGGGTTGCGACACGAGCACGGTGGGCGCCAAAATGCCGTAGGTGCCGCGCGCCACGCCGGTGCCGAGCCCGGCGCTCACGCGACCGGTGGCCGACTGCGCCAGCCCCGATCCGAACTGGTAGGTGGCGCGCCGTCCCATGGCGGTTCCCACCATGACGTTCTCGCTCGTCGCCTCCTCCATGAATCCCTGCGGCGCGACAATAGGCACGTTGCGTGTGCGTGCATCGGCGGCGGAGAGCACGCCGAGCACGCCACCGAAGTGGTCAATGTGGCTGTGCGAGAAGATCACCGCAGACACCGGCTTGTTGCCGAGCTGTTGACGGGCGAAGGCGAGCGCGGCGGCCGAGGTCTCGCGCACGGTGAGCGGGTCCACCACGATCCAGCCGGTGGTTCCCTCGATGAGGGTCATGTTGGCGAGGTCGAATCCGCGGAGCTGCCAGATGCCGTCGGTGACCTTGAACAGTCCCACCTGCGCGTCGAGCTGCGCGTGGCGCCAGAGGCTCGGGTTCACGGTGGCGGGCGCTGCGCCCTCGATGAACTTCAGGGCGTCGAAGTCCACGGCCACCGTGCTGTCGGCTCGCAGGATGCGCCCGGCGGGGCGCGCCACGAGGCCGCGTTTGGCGTCGGCCATGTCGAGCGTGTCGTTCAGGGGGAGCGACTGCGCCACGGCGGCGTTGGCGCGCGTGGTGGCGGCCGAGGCCTCGCCGGCCTTGGCCGTGCCGCCGGATGCCGGCGCTCGGTTGCATGCGCCGACAGCAAGGAGCGTCAGGCCGCACGCGGCGACCATGGAACGGTGCGTCATGACATGCTCTCCCGAAACTCGTGTATGGCGAGCACGCGGTGAGTGTCCGCGAGCGAATGCGCGTCCGCCGAGCCCGCGCCGTTCCCGTTGGCCTGGCTACCGAGCGGCGCCCTTGCGCGTCACGCCCTTCTCCGCCTTGCCCTGCGGGATCTGCGCGGGCAGCTCGGCCGCCACGTACGCGGCCACGGCCATCGTCGCCACGCACAGGGTGAACTCCTTCGAGTTCAACTTGTCCATCGTGTCGCCGTCGGTGTGGTGATACCAGAAGTAGCGCGAGTCGCCCATGTCGAGACCGAGCCCCGGAATACCGGCGTCCACCAACGGGGTGATGTCGGCATCGGGGGAGCCGTCCTCGGGAATCATCGTGCCCGCGCCGATCCGGTCGAGCAAGGGCGCGATCTCGCGCAGCACCTTGAACGCCGCAGGGCTCGCCCCGACGCGGAACCCCACCGGCTTGAAGACGCCGCCGTCGGACTCGATGGCGAGCACGTGCTTGGACAGCTCGCCGGCGTGCGCCTTGGCGTAACCGATGCCGCCACGCAGTCCGTTCTCCTCGTTGGTCCACGCCACGAGTCGAATGGTGCGGCGCGGCCGGATGCCCAAGCGCTTCATGAGGCGCAACACCTCCCACGCGGCTACCACGCCACCGCCGTCGTCCATGGCGCCCTGACCCACGTCCCAGCTGTCGATGTGTCCACCCAGGACCACCACCTCGTCGGGCTTCTCGCGGCCACGGACGTCGGCCACGACGTTGCGCGACGGCGCATCGGGGAGCATCTGCGCGTTCATCACGAGCTTGACCGAGATCGGCATCCCGCGCGCGGCCAGGCGGTGCAGCATGCCGGCGTCTTCCACCGTGATGGCGGCGGCGGGGATCTTCGTGACCGTGGTGTCGTAGCGGAGGCCACCCGTGTGCGGGCTCGAGATGGAGAAGGGGCCGACCGAACGGAGCAGCATTCCCACCGCGCCCACCTTGGCGGCGGCGCTCGGCCCCAGCGCGCGGTACTGCACCGTGGCTCCATAGTCGGTGAACGGCACGTCGAACAACACGATCTTGCCCCGCACCTCGGCGGCGCGCTTGGCGAGTTCGTCGAAGCTGGAGATCACCACCACTGGTGCGATGATGCCACCGGCCGGGGTCCCCACGCTGCCGCCGAGTCCGAGCATACGAAGCGGCGCGCGGCGCGGGGTGAGCAGCTCGGCCGATTCGGCGCCGCGCACCCAGTGCGGCACCATCACCGGCTCGGTGTGCACGTTGTCGAAGCCGTCGGCCTTGAGCTTGGCCACGAGCCAGTCAATGGCGGTCTCGAGCGAGGCGGAGCCGCTCAGGCGGTGGCCGTGCGTGTCCACCAGTTCGGCGAGGCGAATGAAGCCGGTGGTGTCGGCCAGGGCGCCATCAATGAGCTTGTTGGCGGTGGCGCGGTAGCTGGCGGGGGTGGACTGCGCGCGCGCGCTGAACGGAACGACGGTGGCCGCGAGCGACGCGATCAGGCTGACCAGGAAGATCCGGACGGACATCACCACGGTGCAACCTCCACATCAGTGCGGGAGAAGTCGTCGCCGACGAAGAGCAGTGGCTCGCCGGCGTCGATGGACAGGGCGTAGCTGAAGCAGTCGCCGACGTTGAGGGCGGCGGGATGGCGGCCGCGTCCAAAACGGGTGGCGGCCTCGCGTGCGATCTGCGCCTGCGTCCCGGTCACGGGCTCGACGTCGGCGCGGATCTCGCGAACAAACTGGTCGAGGAGGTGCTCGCTGAGCGGGCCGCGCCGGCCGAGGAGGACCATGGAGGCCTCGACCATGGACGCGGCCGAGATGCGGCGCGTGTCTGCCGCATCCACGACGGCGGAGAGCCGGCTGGCCGACGGCTCGCGCGCGATGATGGCAATGATGGCGGAGGTGTCGAGGACCACGGTTCAGGTGGGGAGGCCGTGTTCGTCGTAGCCCAGGATCTCGTCGGCGCTTCGCGCGTCGAGCACGGGCAGGGCGGCATACTGATCCTGGAGTCGCTTGAGCCGCGCCTCGAGTCCGTGACGACGGCGCGCGCGGGCAAGCCGTTCGCGGAGCGCCTCACGAATCGCCTCGGTGAGCGATTCACCGGTGGCCGCCGCCAGGTCGCGGGCGAGCTGGTCGGTTTCGGGATCCTTGATGCTCAGGGGCATGTACACCTGTCTATATAGAAGGGAATATCTATAGAAACGATATCGCGACGGGGCGACTGTCCGCAAGGCCGACTCTAGCGGAGCATGGTGATCGGAGGGATGTTGGAAGGCTCTGGAGTGGTTGAGGGGTCGGAATGGGTGGGGCCAGGGTCTCGGTTTCCCGCAGGCGTAGTTCGGCGAGGTGGAGGATATGTGTATCTATCAAGACATATAAGAGCCACTATCGCGATAGCGATGGCGTCAATCGCCATTTTCTCAGGTGCGAAGGCCCAAACTGGTCAACTGCCAGGCCCGCCGACCGGTCCCGAAGCGGCCCACGGCGCCGCCCCTGTGTGGACCCGCTCGCCGCTCCGCTTCATTGAATCGCTGTTCGAACGGGCCCGCCGCACGCAGGACCAGATCGACGTCACGGTCGCCTCGGGCCAGACCACCTCCGCGCGTGGCATTCCGCTCGCCACGCTCGAGGCCGACTACGCGCGGCTCACCGACTCGCTCCGCCGCATGCGCGCGTCGATCGACACGAGCCGACTGTCCGGCGCGGACCGCGCCGCGTTCGCGGCCATCACGAAGGCCAAGCTCGGCGACATCACCTACCAGCGCGCCGCCGTGGCCAACGCCCAGTGCGCCTACGACGCCCCGCGCCTCCTGAGCGACAGCGGCATGCGCGCCCTTCGCGCCCGCATCGCCCACTGCTACCGGCGCGCCACCGAGAACGTCCGGGTCGGCGACTCGACCTTCAACCGACTGGGCGTGCTGGGCCGCCTCGGATGGAAGCCGGACCGCGACCGGCGTCGCGCCCTCTGGCTCGCCCTCGACACGGTGTGGAGCGCCATGAACGGCGACCGCGCGCCCACGAGTCCGTGGCGCACGTTGATTGCGGCCGAGTCGAAGGGGTGGACGGAGGGGAACCGCCCGCTCGATCGGAGTGCGCGCGCCCTGGGATACACGAGCGCGCAGGTGGAACAGGCGATGTACGCCCTGCTCGAGGCCTGGCGCACG
Organism: Gemmatimonadota bacterium; assembly: GCA_031362285.1. GTDB lineage: Bacteria > Gemmatimonadota > Gemmatimonadetes > Gemmatimonadales > Gemmatimonadaceae > JACPPC01. The sequence continues at coordinate 4,454 of JANLSF010000135.1, forward strand.
GCCACGCCCAAGGAGCTCATCGAGCCGTGGGACTACTGGTACCAGAATGGTGAAGCGAGCCGCGCGCTCGCCTCGCGCATTCCGCGGTCGCGACTGCTCGAGCTGAACGCGGCCTACTACGCCGCCCTCGGCGTCGACCTCGCGAGCTTCCGCACCCACTACGACATTGACCCGCGCCCCGGGCAGACGCCGGTGGCGTATACCACCTTTGGTGACCGTCCCCGCTGGGAGAACCGCGCCTGGGTGAGCGCCGAGCCGTGGATCTTTGCCACGTATGCCGACGGCGGGCTCGACATCCTGAACGAGCTGCTGCACGAGTCGGGGCACGCGGCGCACATCGCGGCCATCCGCACGCGGCCCGCATTCGCCGACTGGCCCGACGCCAACGTCTTCACCGAGGGGATCGCCGACATCGTGGCGCTCGACGTGTACGAGCCGGCGTGGCAGCAGCGCTGGCTGGGCGACTCCGTGCCCACCGCCGTGGGGCTCCGCGCCCGTTACGGCAGCATTCTGCTCGACGCCGCGTGGAGCCTGTTCGAGATCAAGATGCAGCGCACGCCGCTCGCGGACCCCAACCTGATGTGGATGGAGATCACGCAGCACTACCTGCACATCACGCCCCACCCGGAGCGGTCATGGTGGGCCGCGCGCGCGCAGCTGTTCGACCTGCCGGGCTACATGCTCAACTACGCGATGGGGGCGATCGTCGTGGCCGACGTGCGGGCCACGCTCAGGGCGCGGCATGGCGACTGGCTCGCCGGCGACCCGCGCTGGTACGGCCGAACGCGTGCGGCGCTGTTCGAGTACGGGCGCGAAGTCCCGGCGCGCACCGTGCTCACCCGGCTCCTGGGTCGCCCCGCCTCCGCGGCGGCCCTCACGCGGGACCTCGCGCGCATGCGTGCGCCGGTGCAGAATAGCGGCCGATGAACGAGCTCGACACCACCGCACTCGCGCGCCACATCGCGCGACTCAAGCGTCCCTGGCGCACGCGCTTTGCCCCGGCCCCCACGGGCTGGCTGCACCTGGGGCACGCCGTGAACGCGGTGTGGGTGTGGGGGTTGGCGCGGGCCTTCGGCGGGCGGGTGGTGCTGCGCATCGAGGATCACGACCGGGGCCGGTGTCGCCCCGAGTACGAGCAGGGGCTGCTCGACGACCTCGAATGGCTGGGACTCGAGCCCGACGAGGGACCCATGCATGCGTTCCGGCATGGCACCTCGCCACTGCGGCAGAGTGACCAGCGGTTGCTGTACGTCGATGCCCTGCGCGGGCTCGAACGCGAGGGGCGCGTGTATGCCTGTCAGTGCTCACGCCGCGACATCGCCGCGATTGCCGGCGACGTGACCAACGAGGAAACGCCATATCCGGGCACCTGCCGGTCGTTGATGCTCGACGGCGCGCAGGTGCTGGCCCGGCGGGTGCGGCTCGACGACCGGCCCGAGGAGTTCTCCGACCTGATGCTCGGGCCCCAGCGACAACTGCCGGCGGCGCAGTGTGGTGACGTGCTCGTGCGCGACCGGCATGGCGACTGGACCTACCAATGGTGCGTGGTGGTCGACGACGACCGGCAGCAGGTCGACGTGGTGATTCGCGGCGAGGACCTGCTCGCGTCCACCGGGCGGCAACTCGCCTTGGCGCGGCTCCTCAAGCGACCGGCGCCACCGCTCTTCCTGCATCATCCCCTGGTCATGCGCGACGACGGCGTGAAGTTGAGCAAGGCCGGCAAGGACACCGGACTCCGGGAGATGCGCTTGGCCGGGCTCTCGGCGGGGGACGTGATCGGACTGGCCGCCCACGCGAGCGGACTGGTGCCCAGGCCGATGTCGGTGAACGCGACGGACCTGGCCAGCTTGATGGCGGAGCAGGTGCCGCCCGCGCGATGGCTGGGCGGGGCGGAGCGCCTGTAGGCGTTGGTTCGAGTTGGTTCGAGTTGATTCACGTTCGACACCGGCACGATGGAGCCCTGATGCGTCTGATGCGTCGAGTCCTGCACGGCAGCGCGTGTGCCCTTCTTGGGCTCCTCGCGGTCGCTCCCGTTGGCGCGCAGTCGCCCTGTCCGGCGGACCTCGTGATCCGGAACGGCCGCGTGCTCGACGGATCCGGCCGGCCGGCGATCAGCGCCGACGTGGCCGTGCAGGGCGACCGCATCGTCGCCGTCTCGGCGACGCCGCTCCCCCCGCGCTGCGGCACGCGCGAGATCGACGCCAAGGGGCTCACGGTGTCGCCCGGCTTCATCGACCTCCACGCGCACATCGAGCCCATTGGCCGGATGCCCGACGCCGCCAGCCACGTGCGCCAAGGGGTGACGCTCGCGCTCGGCGGCCCCGATGGCGGCGGCCCCATGCCGTTCGGCCCTTCGCTGGACGCGATCGCGAAGCTGCCGCTCGGGATGAACGTGGCGTACCTCGTTGGCCACAACACGATCCGCGCGAAGGTGATGGGCACGGCCAATCGCGCACCAACGGCCGACGAATTGGCCCGCATGATCGCGCTGGTCCGTGGCGGCATGCACGATGGTGCCTTCGGGATGTCGACCGGACTGCTGTACGTGCCGGGGAACTACAGCACCATCGATGAGGTGGTGGCGCTCGCGCAGGCCGCCTCGGACTCGGGCGGCATCTACACCTCGCACCTGCGCAACGAGGGACGCGGACTGCTGGGCGGCGTGGGCGAGGCCATGGAGATCGGGCGCCGCGCGAAGATTCCGGTGGTGCTCACCCACCACAAGGCCATCGGCAAGGCCCAGTGGGGGCAGTCGGTCCGCACGCTGGCCATGGTGGACTCGGCGCGGAAGGCCGGCACCGACGTGATGCTCGACCAGTATCCCTACGACGCCAGCTCGACGGCGCTGGCCGTGCTCGTGCCGCAATGGGCCCAGGCTGGCGGGCTTTCGGCGTTCAAGGCGCGCGTGGCCAACCCGGTGCTCAAGGACTCGATCCTCAAGGGGATCATCGACCTGCTGGAGAACGACCGTGGCGGCGGCGACCTGCGCCGCGTGCAGTTTGCCGAGGTGCGGTGGAACCGCGCGCTCGAGGGAAAGACGCTGGCCGACTGGGCGGCAATGCGAAAGCTGCCGGCCACGTCGCAGGCGGCGGCGCCACTCGTGATCGAGGGCGAGCTCGCCGGCGGCGCGAGCATGGTCTACCACGTGATGGACGAAGGGGACGTGCGTCGGATCATGCAGCATCCGATGACGGCGATCGGGAGCGACGGCGCGCTCACGCGTCCCGGGGACGGCGTGCCGCACCCGCGCAGCTACGGCACCTTCCCGCGCGTGCTGGGCACCTACGTGCGCGAGCAGCACGTGCTCACGCTGGAGGAGGCCGTGCGGAAGATGACCGGGCTGCCGGCCAGCCGGCTCGGCCTCGCCGATCGCGGGTGCGTGCGCGCGGGGTGCGTGGCCGACATCACCAACTTCGATGCCGCGACGGTGGGAGAACGCGGCACGTTCACCACGCCGCACGCGTACCCGGCGGGGATTCCGTGGGTGATCGTGAATGGCGTGCCGGTGGTGGAGAACGGCGCGATGGGGAAGGCGCGGCCGGGGCGGGTGGTGCGGCGCGTGCGGTAGGTGGTGCGAGGAAGGCACACGGCAAGAGCAAAAGAGACAAAGGCGTCACCACAGAGACAAAGGCGTCACCACAGAGGCACAGAGGCACGGAGGACTGCGAGAAGGGCAGCCTCGCTGTTCTCCGTGCCTCTGTGCCTCTGTGGTCAATGCATTTCGTTTGTCGTGAGCGCTGTGGTCAATGCATTTCGTTTGTCGTGAGCGCTCCCATGTGCCGCGCACGCGCGGCGCGCGATCAGGCCGACCGCGACTCCCGCGCGAGCGCGCCCCGCACGCTCCCCTCGAGCGCGCGCACGTCCGCCGCCGCCACCGGCATCGTCCGCACCCGTTCCACGAGCCACCGGGCGAATGTCACGTGGCCTGAGCAGTTCGTGCACCCGGCGAGATGACGGCTCACCTCTTCTCGCAACGGGCTCTCCAAGGCGTTGTCCACGTAATCCCACAGCGCACGGACGGTCTCGCCGCACGTCAGGTCTCGGTCGGTCATCGGGTCTCCAGGTCGGTGCGCACGCGATAGCCGGCGTCGCGCGCGTGTTCGAACAACTGTTCCTGCAGCAGGCGCCGGGCGCGGAACAGCCGCGACCGCACGGTGCCCACCGGCACGCCGAGCGTGGCGGCCGCCTCGGCATAGTCGCTGCCACCGACGTCCACGAGGGCCACGACCTCCCGGAACACCGGGGCCAGCGTGTCGAGCGCCCGCGCGATCGCGGGGCCGACATCCGACGCGGCGACCCGCTCGGCCGTACCGTCGCGGAGGGCCTCGGCGTGACCCACTGCCGTCGCGTACGACTCGAGTTCGGCGTCGTCTCCCACGGAGATCTCGCGCTGCGACTTGCGGTGGCGCTTGATGAACGCGTGGCGGCAGATCGCGAAGAGCCAGCGACGCGCATCGCGCGAGCCGTCGTAGGTGCCCCGTCCGCGCCACGCATCGAGGTACGTCTCCTGCACCAGGTCGTCGGCGTCGGCGCCCTGGCCCGCGAGCGAACGCGCGTAGCGCGTCACGTCGGGCAGGAAGTGCAGCATGACCCGCTCGAACTCGGCCAGTGCGTCAGGAGCGGTTGTCGTGGTCACCCTCCACGTAGCGGGACCGGGGCGAAGAGTTCCCGCCCCGGTGCGGCGGCGCTAGTCGGCGTTCGGCCGCCTGGGCTTCACCCACTTGTCGAGCCAGGCCACCATTTCGGCCAGCGTGTGTCCCACGCTCTCCCGCGCCCGGTACCCATGCGCTTCGGCCGGCAGTTGCACGTACCGCGCCGTGGCGCCGTTCCCCTTGAGCGCCGCGTACATGCGTTCCGACTGGATGGGATAGGTGCCCGTGTTGTCGTCGGCCATGCCGTGGATCAGGAGAATCGGATCCTTGATCTTGTTGGCGTTGGTGAACGGCGAGACCGTCGTGTACAGCGGCGTGTCGTCCCAGTAGGTGCGGTCCTCCCCCTGGAAGCCGAACGGCGTGAGGGTGCGGTTGTAGGCGCCGCTCCGGGCAATGCCGGCGCGGAACAGCTTGGTGTGCGCGAGCAGGTTGGCCGTCATGAAGGCGCCATACGAATGGCCACCCACGCCGATGCGCTCGCGGTCGGCGACGCCCATGGCGACGATCGTGTCCACCGCGGCCTGGGCGCTCGCCAGCAGCTGTTCCACGTACGTGTCGTTCCGTTCCTTCCCGTTTTCGCCCACGATCGGCATCGTCGGGTTGTCCATCACGCCGTAGCCCTGCGTGAGCATGAACAGGTGCGACGCGCCCGTGGGGCGCACGAACCGGTACGGCGACCCCACCACCTGGCTCGCCGCCTCGCGCGAGCGGTACTCGAGGGGGTAGGCCCAGAGGAAGAACGGCAGCGGGCCGTCCTTGGCCTTGTCGTAGCCGGGCGGCAGGTAGACCGTGGCCGAGAGCTTCACGCCATCGGCGCGCGTGTAGGTGATGAGTTGCGAGGTGACACCGGCGAACTGCGGGGCCGGGTCGGCGAAACGGGTGAGCTGGGCCGGTGCCGTGCGGCGCACCAGGTCGCGGCTCCAGTAGTTCGGCGCGTCGGCCCTCGTCTCGCGCCGCGTAAGCAGCCGCTGGCCGCGTTCGTCGAGCCACGCGATCGGCTGCTCGTAGGCCGGCGCCTGCGACTGGAAGAGCCGCTGCGACTTGCCCGTCGCCAGCTCGATGCGATCGGCAAAGGGCCGGTCGCCGTCGACCGACGCGCCATCGCCATGCAGGAACGCCGCGACGCCATCGGGCGTGGTCAGCAGCACTGCGCGCCCCGCCGCGTTGCGAGTGGTCACGAAGGTGCCCGGGTTGCCGTACCGGTCTTCGCTCGAGCGCTCCCACAACAGCCGCGGCGCGGTCCCGCCCCTGGGGTCGATCACCCACTGCCGGACCTTGCGCTCCTTCTGCTGAGCCTCGGTCGCGATGGCGAGGTCGGCGCGTCCCCACGTGATGCCGCCCGCACGCCACTCCGTCTCCACGAGGGTGCGTGGCGCCGCCGTGAATGGCGCATCGACCATGAGCACGCGGTCGCGTCGGGCCACCTTCACCTCGGGATCGCCGTTGTCGAGCGCCTCGACCCACACGAGGGTCGCGCCCACGTCGGCGCGCCACGAGGCGCTGCGCGGACCCGGAATGGTGGCGTCGCCGCGCCAGGGCACGCGCTCCACGAGGGGGCGATCGATCACGAGCTTGACCAGCACCCCGGACAGGTCGCGCACTTCGGTGCGGGTGGGGAAGTACTGCAACGGCACCTGGAACGAGAAAGGGCGGTGCGCCACGTCGACCAGGAGGAACCGACCGTCGGGACTCGCATCGACGCGGCGCAGCATCGCGGGCGCGCCGAGCACGGTGACCTTGCCGTCGAGCCCGAGGAGGGCGAGCTGGCTCGTGGCGTAGTACTCGAACAGCCGCTCATCGGTGGGCGACTTGAGCAGGTCCTGGTAGGTGGCGGCGCGCTCGGCGCGTCCGCTCATGGCGTCCTGCTCGATGGGGCCCGTCGGGGTGTTGCTCACCTGCGGGGCGGCACCGCGATTCTCCGGAATGAGGCGACACGCCAACTGCACCGCCGTGACCCAGTCGCACGGCGCGCCCAGCACCGCGTTCAGCGCGCGCGGCGAGAGTTGGCGCGCGGTGGCCGTGGCAAGGTCGGCGACCCAGAGGGTGATGCTGCCGTTGCTGGTCACCGTGAACGCGACCAGCCGCCCGCCCGGCGCCCACTGCACGTTGGCGATCGACGCGCCGGCGGGGAGCGTCATTGCGACGCGGCGCGGCGTGCCGCCGCTCACCGGCAGCAACTGCAGGCCGGTGAAGTTGTTCTCGCGCGACGGGCCCGAGGTGACCGGATCGAAGCGCAATCCGGCCAGGCGGTACTCGGGCGCACTGACGTCGGCGATGCTCGGCAGACCCGGCCGCTCGAGCAGCAGCAGCGTGGTGCGATCCGGGCTCACCTGCACCAGCGGCGTGGCCGGCGCGTCGAGGATCTGCGAAATCGGAGCGGGGGGCTGGCGATAGCCCTGGGCGCGCAGCGTGGCCGGGGTGATGGCGATGACGCACAGCAGGGCGATGCGGCGCGAGAAGCGGAGGCTGGTCATGGCTTTGACGGGTCGGGGGATATCGTCGGGCTACGGCGCGCGGCCCAGTGCTTCCTCGGCCTGCCGGACCCACGAGTCGAGGAGCAGGGTCCGCAGGTCCGTGAGGCCGAACTGCGTGCGCGACGTGAGGACGTCGAAGAAGCGGCGCGCGCCCGCCGGGTCGCTCATGTGCAGGTGCGAGACCACGCCGGCCGAGCGCAGGACGTCG
>JANLSF010000137.1:0-4061 GCA_031362285.1 Gemmatimonadota bacterium
CCAGCCCGTGCGCGGTGCGATGCACGCCCACGTAATCGCCCGCGCCGAGCTTCTTGCGCGCGATCTCCTCGCGCACCGCTGCGCTGAACGTCTCGGCGCCGCCGCCCGGCATCGTGTCGAGCCCCGCTTCCGTGAGCGCGGTCAGCACCTCGGCCCAGCTCAGCTTCTCGATCCGCGCGATGTGCGCGATCTCCACCGCCGTGAGCGCCTTGATGTGCACGTGCGGCAGTTCCGCCTTCAGCGCGCGGAACATCGCCGTGTAGTACGCGAGGCCCGCCTTCATGTCGAGCCCGCCGACGATGTGAAACTCGCGCGTGAGCCCGTTGTGCGCCTGGCGCGCTTCCGTCATGACCTGTTCGAGCGAGTACCGATACGCGCCGTCCTCCTTCGGCAACCGCGCGTAGCCGCAGAAGGTGCAGGTGGTGCGCAGCGTGCAGATGTTCGTGGGGTTGATGTGCTGGTTGGCCGCGAAGGTCACCACGTCGCCGTGGAGGGCGCGGTTGGCGGCGTCGGCGAGCGTGCCCAGCCCGATGAGGTCGGAGGTCTGGTAGCAGGCCGTGGCATCGGCGCGGTCGAGCCGCTCGCCGGTGGCGAGCTTGGCGGCGATGCGGGCCAGCGCGGGGTCGCGCAGGCGGTCGATCGGGAGGTTCGCGAGTGGTGGTCGCACGATCTTCACGTTAGCTGAACGCGGCGCGCGGCGCGAGCGGTTCCTACTTCACCCACTTCGTCATCGCGATCGCCGTGTTGTGCCCGCCGAACCCGGCCGAGTTGCTGATGGCCGCGGTGATCTCCCGCTTGACCGGCACGAGCGGCGTGCAGTTCAAGTCGCACTCCGGGTCCTGCTGCGTCAGGTGCAGCGTGGGCGGCACGATCCCTTCCTTGAGCGCCAGCGCCGTGAACACCGCTTCCACCGCGCCCGCCGCCCCCAGGGTGTGCCCCGTGGCGCTCTTGGTGGAGCTGATATTGAGCGTCTCGGCGTGCTTCCCGAACACCTTCCGGATCGCCCGGATCTCGTTCGGGTCGTTCATGGGGGTCGAGGTGCCGTGCGCGTTCACGTACTGCACGTCTTCGGGCTGGAGCCCGCCGTCCTCGAGGGCGCGACGCATGGCGCGCTGCAGCCCCTCGTGGTCCTCGGGCTGTCCCGTGAGGTGGTACGCATCGCCGGTGGAGCCGAACCCCACCACTTCGCCGTAGATCGTGGCGCCGCGCGTCAGCGCGTGGTCGAGCAGTTCCAGCACCACGATTCCCGCCCCTTCGCCCAGCACGAAGCCGTCGCGCCGCTTGTCGAACGGGCGGCTCGCCGTCTCCCACTCCTCGTTGTTGTGCGAGAGCGCCTGCATGTTGGCGAAGCCGGCCATGGCCATGCGGCTGACCGCGGCCTCGGTGCCGCCGGCGATCATGATGTCGGCATCGCCGTACTTGATCAGGCGGAAGGCGTCGCCGATCGCGTGCGCGCTCGACGCACAGGCCGACTGCGTGGCGTAGTTGGGGCCCTTGGCCTGGTAGCGCATGCTGACCACGCCGGCGGCGATGTCGCCGATGAACATCGGCACGAAGAACGCCGAGACCCGGTTGGGGCCCATGGTCCGCTCGATGTCGAGCTGGTCCTCGAACGTCTTGATCCCGCCGATCCCGCTCCCGATGATCACGCCCGTGCGGAGCGGATCGTAGCCCGTGCCGTCGCCGAAGCCGGCGTGGGTCATCGCTTCCACGCTCGCCGCGAGGGCGAACTGCGTGAACAGGTCGGAGCGCTTCACTTCCTTCCGGTCCATGGTCAGGAGTGGATCGAACCCCTTGACCTCGTTCGCGAACCGGACGCGGTGTTGCGATGCGTCGAACCGCGTGACCGGTCCCCCGCCCGACTTGCCGTCGAGCAGGGCCCGCCACGACGTCGGCACGTCGTTGCCGACTGCCGTCAGGAGCCCCAGCCCCGTGACGACGACGCGTCGCATCTACTTGCCGACCTTGGACTCGAGATAGGCGATCGCATCGCCCACGGTGCGGAGCTTTTCGGCGTCCTCGTCGGGGATGTCGATGTTGAACTCCTTCTCGAACTCCATCACCAGCTCGACAATGTCGAGGCTGTCGGCGCCCAGGTCCTCGATGAAGCTCGCCTCGGGAGTGAGCTTCTCGCGCTCGACACCGAGCTCCTTCTCGATGATGTCCTTCACCTTCGCACTATTGTCGGCCATGACGTCCATCCTCAGGGGGGGAAGCGCTCAACTCGCACCAGCACAACAACCTAGCAGCATTTCGGAAGTGGCGGAACCGCCCGCAAGTCCGCCGGAAACCTTGCCTTTTTCCCTACATCACCATGCCGCCGTCGACCACCAGCACCTGCCCGGTCATGTACGACGCGGCGTCGGACGCCAGGAAGACCACCGCGCCGGCCACGTCGGCGGGCGAGCCGAGCCGGTCGAGCGGGATCTGGGCCTGCGTGGCCGTCCGCGCCTCGGGGGTCATGGCGGCGGTCATGTCGGTTTCGATGAACCCCGGTGCCACCACGTTGGCGAGAATGTTCCGGGAGGCCAGCTCCTTGGCGACGCTCTTGGTCAGCCCGATCAGCCCCGCCTTGCTCGCCGCGTAGTTCACCTGCCCCTTGTTGCCCGTGAGCCCGACCACCGAGGCGATGTTGATGATCCGGCCGTACCGTCGCTTCATCATCCCCCGGGTGGCGGCCCGGATGGCCACGAAGGCGCCGCGCAGGTTGGCGTCAATCACCGCGTCCCAGTCGTCGTCCTTGATGCGAAGCATCAGGTTGTCGCGCGTCAGCCCCGCGTTGTTCACGAGGATGTCGAGCTGCCCGAACGCCGCCTCGACGTCGGCGACCAGTTGCTGCACCGACGCCACGTCGCCCACGTCGGCGCCGAACCCTCGCGCGTCGGGACTGATCGCGGCCGCCACCTCGGCCGCCCGGGCCTGGTCGCGCCCGCACACCGCCACCCGAGCCCCTGCCGCCGCCAAGGCCTCGGCGATCGAGCGCCCGATGCCGCGCGTGGAGCCGGTCACCAGCGCCACCTTTCCCGTGAGGTCCAGCTGCATGGCCATGGGTTACCCGACCTTTGCGAGCAGTTGTTCAACCTCGGCGGGAGTGCCGCAGGTCATCGTGGTCACCGAGGGGGCGATCTTGCGCACCAGCCCCGACAGCACGCTGCCCGGCCCCATCTCCACGTACAGCGCCGCGGGGTAGGCCGCCGCCATGCGCGACACCGCGCCCGTCCACTGCACGGGACGCGTGAGCTGGCGTGAGAGCCGATGCATGATCGACACCTGCCACTTGGTGGGCTCGGCGCTCACGTTCGCGTACACCGGGAAGGCCGCATTGCCGATGTTCGCGTTCGACAGCGCCTCCTGCAGCCCCTCCTCCGCCGGCTCCATGAGCGGCGAATGGAAGGCGCCACTCACGTTGAGCCGGATGGCGCGCTTGGCGCCGGAGGCCTTGGCCAGCTCCATCGCCTTCTCCACGCCGGCCACCTCGCCCGAGATCACGATCTGCCCCGGCGAGTTGTAGTTGGCCGGCACGACCAGGCCGGCCGCCAGGCTGGCCTCCTCGCAGATGACCTCGATGGGGGCATGCAGGTCGCCGAGAATGGCGGCCATGGCGCCGGGCCGTGCGTTGCCGGTCTCCCACATCAGCTCGCCCCGCCGGCGCACGAGTCCGATGGCCTCCGTGAGGCCGAGGGCCCCCGCCGCATGATAGGCCGTGAACTCGCCGAGCGAGTGCCCCGCGGCCGCCACCACGTGCGGCGCCACCCGTTGGCGCACCACGCTCCAGACGGCGGCGCTGTGCGCGAGGAGCGCCGGCTGGGCGTTGAGGGTGCGCGTCAACTCCTCTTCCGGGCCCTCGAACGCGAGCCGGGTCAGCTCCAGGCCGAGCGTCGAGTCCATCGTGCGGAACACCTCGGCGGCGCTCGGATACGCCCACGCGAGGTCCCGGCCCATGCCCGGCTTCTGCGATCCCTGTCCGGGAAAGAGCAGCACCACCTGGGGGGCCATGCGCGGCCGCTAGTAGCGGTGGATCGCGGAGGCCCAGGTGAAGCCGGCGCCGAACGCCACCATCA
>JANLSF010000142.1:0-3751 GCA_031362285.1 Gemmatimonadota bacterium
GATCAGGGTGCCGTTGGCCGAGACGGCGATGTCGGCGGAGAAGCGGCTCGTGCGAACGCCGTCGAGCACCGGCACCGGAGGCCGCGTGAAGCTGAGCGCCCGGAAGTCGAACGGCGCTGCGAGGACGCCCCCATCACTGCGGACGAACGCCACCGCGCCACCCGGCAACGGCCAGCCGGCGAAGACATCCGTGGCAAGGACCGTCCATTTGAGCGACCGCAGGTCGAGGACACGAAGGTCCGCCTGGGCGCAGTTTCGCGTGCATGTTCCAACCAGCGCACTCCCCCCGCCCGGCAGCCCTGCCACGCTCATGATCCTCCGGGACGACGTATCGTCCGCCGCGGGTGCCTTGAGCACCTGCGCGATGCCACCCTCCCTGCCCGCGGCGCGCAGGCCGAATCCTGCATCCACGAAGAGGATGGTTCCGCCATCCACCCACGCGATGGCGGGGAGACGCGATTTGGCCGAGTCCGCAATCACGATCGGCGCTCCGCCGGTCCGAGGAACCTTCTTGACCTTGCCGTCGCGCGTCACGAAGGCGATCCACGCCCCGTCCGGCGAGAACCGGGGCGCGCCGGCCACGTCGGCGGTACCGGTCACCACCGTGACGTCGAGGCGGTTGCGCTCCTTGGAAAAGAGCTGCCAGCCCGCCGCCGTGCTGTCCATGAAGACGACGGCCCCACCGTCGGGCGAGATCGCCAATCCGTGCCCGACCCGATTCACCGGAACCGACGGCAAGTCCCAGAGCACCGTGCGCTCCCGGGACACGATGAGCTGGGGCGTCGACCTGAGCCACCCCCAGAGCGCCGCCACGATGGCCACGGCCGCCAGCGCTGATACCGTCGCGAACGACCGCATGGGCACGCCACGGCGGCCCGACGCCCCCAACCCCGCCGCCGCCCCCACGAACGCCGCATTCGTGTACGCCGGATTCGCCAGCGCCTCGCTGAACGCCTTCGCACTCTCGAACCGGTCGGCCGGCACCTTCTCCAGCGCCTTCGCCAGCGCCGCCGCCACGTGCGGCGGCACCGATTTCCGGAGCGCCGTCACCGGCTGCACCGGCTCGGCGATGATCTTCATGATCACCGCCTGCGCCGAGCCCCCGCTGTGCGGCGGCTCCCCTGCCAGCATCTCGTACAGCACGGTCGCCAGCGAGTACACGTCCGAGCGCGGCGTGATCTCCTTCTCCGCGGTCGCCTGCTCCGGACTCATGTAGTGCGGCGTGCCGAGGCTCAGGCCGGTCTCGGTCATGCGGCCCCCCGCCGCCGCGCTCACCGCGAGCGCAATTCCGAAGTCGGCCACCATCGCGTGCCCGCCGTGGAGCAGGATGTTCTCCGGCTTCACGTCGCGGTGCACGATCCCGTGTTCGTGCGCGTAATGGAGCGCGTCGAGCACCTCGCGCGCGATCCGCACCGCCTCGTCCACCCCCAGCTGCCGCTCGCGGGTGATCCGTTCGCGGAGCGTCTCCCCCTCCACCAGCGGCATCACGTAGTACAGGAAGCCGTCGGCCGGGCCGCTGTCGAACAGCGGCAGGATGTGCGGATGCTGCATGGCCGCGGTGGTCTTGATTTCCTGCACGAACCGGTCCGCGCCGAGCACCGCGGCCAGCTCCGGTTTGAGCAACTTGAGCGCGACCTTTCGGTCGTGCTTCAAGTCCTGGCACAGGTACACCGATGCCATCCCGCCCTCACCGAGGTGGCGCTCGATGCGGTAGCGGCCGGCGAGGGCCGTGTTGAGGCGGTCCGTCTGGTTAGACATGCGAGGAGCGCAGCTCGTCGTCCGCGTGAGGGATGGAGGCGATCGTCACGCCGCGCTCGCGTGCAGCTTCACACCCAGCGCCCGCGCAACCTTCAGCACCGTGGCGAAACTCGGGTTCCCTTCGGCACTGAGCGCCTTGTACAAGCTCTCGCGACTCATGCCCGCCTCTTTCGCGACCTGCGTCATGCCTTTGGCGCGCGCAACGTCGCCCAGCGCCCGCGCGATCCCGGCCGCGTCCTCGGGGGCGTCGGCCAGCCAGGCGTCGAGGTAGGCCGCCATTTCCTCCGGCGTGCGCAGCTGCGCGGCCACGTCGTACGGCATGGTCTTCGTGCGGGTGGTCTTCTTCGCGGTGGCGGGCTTGGGCATGATGCGCTACTCCTCGTAGTTCTGGGCGAGCCGAATCGCGTTCTCGATGTCGCGGCGCTGGGTGGACTTGTTCCCCCCAGCCAACAGCAGCAGCAACCGCATACCGCGCTTGGTGTAGTACACGCGATAGCCGGGGCCGACGTCGATCTTCAATTCGGACACGCCGACCGTCAAATGCCGGAGGGTGCCGGGATTCCCGTGGACCAGCCGGTCGACCCGCACCTGGATGCGGGCACGTGCTGCGAGGTCCTTCAGGCCGTTGATCCAGTCGCGATAGACCTCGGTTTCCTCGACGCGCATGATCAACTGTAGCCTATAGGATACAGTTCGTCAAGGCGCGTCAGCTGCGGCTGTAAGCGCGCGCTCGAGCGGGAAGCGACCGGCTCCCATCTACGCAAACGAAAGCGCCGCCGAGACTCGAAGTCCCGGCAGCGCTCGAAGTTCGCAACGACTTTCAGTGGGCCATCGAGGAGTTGAACCTCGGACCTCACGCTTATCAGGCCCTTCCAAGTCGCTCGTTCTCCAGCACTTCCACGCACACTTGCCCGCGCCTCGCGAGCATCCTGCTCAGCCGTCGCGCGTTCGGCGAGCATCCTGCTCATGTGGGATGCACGGCCTGCGCGCGAACGGACACCATGAACACCGCGCTCGCCCTTACTTCGGCGCCTTCCCCGCGAGCTTGGCCTGCACCTCGGCGCCCCAGTTCGTGACGTGCACCAGCCTGTCCGCTGCCGGTGCACCGCCCGGCCCGGTCTCCACGATTGTGCGCATGAACACGAACCGCTGGTCGCCCGGTGCAACGTCGTAGGACCTCGCATTCTGATTGCCGACGGTATGGAATTGGCGTCCCTCGAACAGCACGGCCTGCGCGCCGAGCGTGAACGTGGCCGCCGGCACCACGGAGGCGGCGACCAGGGCGCCGTCGCCGTTCCGGAAGAACAGCTCGCGGCCGCTATGCGCCCAGCGCGGCTCCGTGCCGCCGGCCTGCGACAGCTGCACCCGACGGGCGTTCACCTCTGGGAAGGGGCGGACGTACACCTCGAAGCGCCCCGACTCGTTCGAGGCGTAGGCCAGCCAGCGCCCGTCCGGCGACAGCGCCGGATGCACCTCGGCGACGGTTGAATCCGCCACCAACGGCGTCATCGTGGTGTCACCTCGGCGCCCCAGCACGATGTCGCGTGTTCGTTCGCTGATACCCAGGCGCAGGATGAACCGGGTGGAGTCGCGCGTCGGCACGACCTCGATGATCGGGCGAAACCCAACGGTGTGCAGCAGCGTGTCCACGCCCCCAGTCCCGTCGGCCCGCCGGCGGCGGACGAACCAGGTCCCCGATGAGTCGTCCAAGGGCCCCGCGCCGTAGATGACCGACCGCCCGTCCGCCGTCCACCCCGGGCTCGTGTTGTCACTGTGAAAAGTGAGTGGCGTAAGGGCGAACGGAACCCGATCGAGTTGCTTGATGTAGAGGTCGCCGTTGCCGCGTTCGCGCATGACGATCAGCGCGAGCCGGTGCCCGTCCGGCGACAGCGCGAAGCCGCCATTGCACGTGCAGCCAACACCACTCAGTCGAACCGTCCACGCCGTGTCGATGGGCGTCGTCGCGCCCGTGCGGGTGACCCAGACGGGCTGG
>JANLSF010000147.1:0-6926 GCA_031362285.1 Gemmatimonadota bacterium
CACTGCACGCAGTGCATCGATGCGTGCGATGACATCATGGCCAAGGTGGGGAAGCCCGCCGGACTCATCCGGTACGCCTCGCGCGACGCGCTGGCCGGCACGCAGCGACACCTGCTGCGGCCTCGCACGATCGTGTATCCGGCGGCGCTCGCGGCATCGTTCGGCGGCTTCCTGTTCGCGCTGTCGACCCGGGCGCATGCCGACGTGACGGTGCTCCGCTCGAGCTCCGAGCCATTCGCCATCGAGGCCGACGGCCGCGTCTCGAACCAGGTCCGGGTCAAGATCGCCAACCGGTCGCACGACACGCACCAGTACGTCATCAGCGTGTCCGGCGCCGACGAGGCCCAGGTGATTGCCCCCGAGTCGCCGCTCAGCGTGAAGGCCGGGGAGACGCGCACGACGAGCCTCTTCGTGCTCATGCCGCGCTCGGCGTTCCTCACGGGGCGTCGCGACGTGCGGATCAAGATCACCGACGCCGACGACTTCACCGGGGAATTCCCCTTCAACCTCATGGGGCCGGTGACTCCGGCACCCGCCACCGGACGGTAGCCCATGCGCCAACGCCTCAAGCTCTGGCCCGGCATCGTGGTCTGCCTGCTGGGCGCCAACGTGGTCGGGACGCTGTATGCCACCCACCTGGCGGGCAACGACCCGCACGCCGCCGTCGAGCCCGACTACTACCAGAAGGCCGTGGGGTGGGACTCGACGATGGCGCAGGAACGTCGCAATGAGGTCCTGGGCTGGCAGGTGACCCCGTCGCTCGGGGCCATCGGTACCGCTCGCACCTCGACAATCGGGCTCTCGGTGCTCGACGGAGCCGGACGCCCGGTGACGGGCGCCAGTGTCCACGTCGACGCGGTCGCCGTGATGCAGGCCGACTCCGTCGTGCGGGC
The DNA here is from genome assembly GCA_031362285.1 of Gemmatimonadota bacterium. Taxonomy (GTDB): domain Bacteria; phylum Gemmatimonadota; class Gemmatimonadetes; order Gemmatimonadales; family Gemmatimonadaceae; genus JACPPC01. Next base: position 894 of record JANLSF010000147.1, read on the forward strand.
CACCCTCGACGACCTCGGCTCCGGCGCGTACGGCGCCCCGCTGGCGATTCGCCGGACCGGACTGTGGGAGGTGCACGTGAGTGTCGTGCGTGGCGCCGAGCGCTACACGCGCACCCTGCGCCTCGATGTCTCGGCGAGCGAGCCGGCGCACGAGGTCGCCGCGCGCCCCGGCGACGCCACGGCCGAACGGACGCGGGCCGGCATGCGCACCGAGCTGAAGGCGCCGGGCGCGTGACGCTCGCGCTGGCCGTCCTCGTCGCGAGCGTGCTTGGCTCCGTGCACTGCGCCGCCATGTGCGGCGCCTTCGTGTGCCTGTATGCCACGGGGCCGACGGCCAGCACGGCCACCGACTGGCTCGGCCACGCGGCCTACAATGCGGGACGCCTGGGGTCGTACGTGACGCTCGGCGTGGTGGCCGGCGCGCTCGGGCTCGGGGTCGACACGGCAGGCGCCACGGCCGGATTGCAGGGCGGGGCGGCAATCGTGGCCGGCGTGCTGATGGTGGCCTGGGGGGCGCATGCGCTGCTGGCTGCGGGAGGCGTCCGCGCTGCCGGCCCCCGCGTGCCGCGGCCCTGGCAGCAGGCCATGGGCGCCGCCGTTCGCCGCGTGCGCGACCAGGGCCCGGCGACGCGTGCGCTCGTGACCGGACTCGCCACCGCCTTGCTGCCGTGCGGGTGGCTCTGGGCATTCGTGATCACCGCGGCCGGCACCGGCACGCCGATGGCGGCCGCCGGCACCATGGCCCTGTTCTGGGTGGGCACGGTGCCGATGATGATGGCCGTGGGAGCCGGCGCGCGGCGCTACGCGGGGCGGTTCGGCGCCCGGCTGCCGATCATGAGCGCGGTGGTGGTGATGCTGCTGGGCTTCGCGTCCATCGGTGGGCGCCTCGGATGGCCCGGTACGCAGTGGATGCACCGCCTGCTCCCCGACGTGCCGACGGCGCAAGCGGCCGATGCCCCACGCGGCGCCCCGCGCGCGCCGTCGCATCGCCACGCGGAGCCGTGAGCGTGACTGCCCTCGGCAAACCCGACATCGGCGTGGCCTGCACGCACTGTGGCCTGGCTGTTCCCCTGGGCCTCGTCGACGCGACGGTCGAGCGCCAGTTCTGCTGCTCGGCGTGCCATGCGGCCTACGACATCCTGCAGGCGAACGGACTTGGGGCGTTCTACGCGTTCCCCGAGAAGCGCGGCGCCGCCGTGCAGCCGAGCGGGCGCAGCTTCGAGGAGTTCGACCATCCGGCATTCGCCGAGCTGTACGTGCGGCCGGCCCCGGAGGGGATGCAGACGACGGAGTTGTACCTCGAGGGGGTGCACTGCGCGTCGTGCGTGTGGCTCGTGGAGCGGGTGCCCCTGCTGCTGGGCGGCGTGGTGCGCGCCGAGCTCGACGTGCGGCGGAGCGTGGCGCGCGTGACGTGGGCGCCTGCGGCGGTGCGCCTCTCCGACGTGGCCCGGGTCCTCGACCGGCTGGGCTACGCGCCGCATCCATTCCGCGGCGGCGCGCGCGCCGACATGCGGCGCCTCGAGGATCGCGGCATGCTGCTGCGCATCGGCGTGGCCGGCGCGATCGCGATCAACGTGATGCTGGCCGCGCTCGCCCTGTATTCCGGCGAGTTCAGCGCGATGGAGGGCGCCTACGAGCGGCTGTTCCGCTGGGTGAGCCTCGGGCTCACCGTGCCGGCGTTGCTGGGGCGCGGGCGCGTGTTCTTCTCGGGGGCGTGGGCCGCGCTGCGCACGCGCGTCCTGCACATGGACCTGCCGATCGCGATCGCGCTCGCGGCCGGCGCGCTGCGGGGTGCGGTGAACACCGTCACCGACAGCGGCCCGGTGTACTTCGACGGCGTGTGCGTGCTGGTGTTCCTGTTGCTCACGGGGCGGTTCCTGCAGGTGCGGGGACAGCGTGCGGCCACCGACGCCGCGGAGTTGCTCTATTCGCTCGCACCGACCACCGCGCGCGTGCGCGACGTCGACGGCGCCGTGCGCGACATGCCGGCCAACGCCCTCCTGCCCGGCATGCTGGCGCTGGTGCGCGCCGGGGAGAGCTTCCCCGCCGACGGCACCGTGGCTGAGGGAGACTCGAACGTGAACGCGGCGTTGCTCACGGGCGAGTCGCGGCCGACGCGGGTGGCGCCAGGGGATGCGGTGTTCGCCGGCACGCTCAACGTGAGCGCGCCGGTCGTGGTGCGCGTGGACGAGTCGGGGGAGACGAGCCGGCTGGCGAAGCTGCTGCGCGACGTGGAAGCGAGCGCCGGTCGCCGCGCGCCGGTGGTGGCGTTCGCCAACCGGATGGCGGGCGCCTTCGTCGCCGTGTCGCTCACGCTGGCGGTGCTCACCTTTCTCGTGTGGCTCCCGCGCGACCAGGCGGCGGCGTGGGACAACGCCATCGCGTTGCTCGTGGTCACCTGTCCGTGTGCGCTGGCGCTGGCCACGCCGCTCGCGGTGACGGTGGCGATCGGCCGCGCCGCGCGGGCCGGGCTCTACATCAAGGGGGGCGATGCGCTCGAACTGCTGGCGCGGCCCGGGACGCTCATCCTCGACAAGACGGGGACGATCACCGAAGGGCGCACCGCGGTCGTGGCGTGGCATGGGGCGCCCTGCGCGCGCGGGGCCGTATTGGCGCTCGAGGCGGGCTCGAGTCATCCGATCGCCGAGGGGTTCCGGCGGGCGTGGCCTGACCTCCCGGCGAGCGAGGCGACCGGCGTCGAGCACGTCACGGGGGGCGGCATCGTGGGGCGCGTGCACGGGCACGACGTGGCGGTGGGCAGTCCCGCATTCGTGACGGCACGCGCGACCGGGGCCGAGGCGATGCTCGCGCGACTCTCCGACGAGACGCTGACGCCGGTGCTCGTGGCCATGGATGGCGCGGTGGTGGCGGTCGCGGGCGTGGGCGACCGGGTGCGCGCCGATGCGGCGGCGTCGATTGCGACGCTGCGGGCACGGGGGTGGGAGGTGCGCATGCTCTCGGGCGATGAGGCGCGCGTGGCCCGGGCGGTGGCGCGCGCCGTGGGCATCGCTTCGGAGCTCGTCACCGGCGGAGCGACGCCCGAGTCGAAATTGGCCCACGTGCAAGCGGCATTGGCCGCGAGCCGCGATGCCAGCGGCCACGCCGAGCGGCCCGTGGTGATGGTGGGCGATGGCGTGAACGACGCGGCGGCGATTGCCGCGGCCGACGTGGGGATCGGCGTGCACGGCGGCGCGGAGGCGTGCCTCGCGACCGCCGATGCGCACCTGACCACCGAGGGGCTGGCGCCGCTCGTGACGCTGGCCGAGGGGGCCGAGCGCACCCTGCGCGTGATTCGCCGCAACATGCTCTGGGCGCTGGGCTACAACCTCGTGGGGGTGTCGCTCGCCGTCACGGGGACGATCTCGCCGCTCATCGCGGCGCTGATGATGCCGGCCAGTTCGCTCACGGTGGTGCTGGCCAGCTGGCTGGGGCGGACCTTCGAGGCGCCGGCGCGAGCTGCTGAGTCGCTCACGGGCGCGCCGCTGCTCCCCACTCGGGAGGCTGCCGCATGAGTGTCCTGTTCATCGTGGTGCCGTTGGCGATGCTGCTCGTGGCGGGAGCGGTGGCTGCGTACGTCTGGTCGGCGAAGAGCGGGCAGATGGACGACCTGGACACGCCGGCCGTCCGGATGCTGCACGACGACGAGTAGGCGCTCGCGCGGAGCGCCCGGCCTCAGTCGGCGCGGCCGCCGGTGAGCACGCAGACCACGCGGGCGCCCTTCAACTGGCCGTCGGCCGTGAGGGCCTCGAGCGCCGCGAGCGTCGTGGCGGTGGCGGCTTCCACGACCACGCCGGCCTCGGTGGCGTAGGCGCGCTGCGCGGCGACGATCGTCGCTTCGTCCACGCTCATCATCGTGCCGCGGCTCTCGCGCACCTCGGCGAGCACTCGAACGGCATTGCGCGGGCGGCGGACGGCGACGCTCGCCGCTGCCGTGGAGGCGCCGTCGTCGTGCCACGGCTCGCCGCGCTGCCGCGCCACGATCGGCGCGACGTTGGCGGCCTGCACCCCCACCAGTTGCGGCAGGGTATTGGTGACCCCCATGAGCCGCAGCTCCCGGAACCCCTTGCCGATGGCGCCGAGCGTGCAGCCGTCGCCCACCGCGCAGACGACCGCGTCGGGCATGGCGTAGTCGAGTTGCGCCCCGATCTCGAAGCTCACCGTCTTCTTCCCTTCGACGAGGAAGGGGTTCCAGGCGCAGTTGCGATTGTACCAGCCGTTCGCCGCGGCCGCCGCCTCGCACTCGTCGAAGGCCTGGTCGTAGTTGCCGGTGCTCACGTGCACGCGGGCGCCGAACTTCGCGAGCCAGGCCAGACGCTCGGCCGACGCATACGACGGCACGAACACTTCACAGCCAAGCCCCGCGTGGGCGGCGAAGCCCGCGAGCGAGATCGCGGCATTGCCCGCACTCGCACAGGTCACCGTGTGCTGGCCGCGGGCGATGGCGATGGCCACCCCCACGGCGGTCGCGCGATCCTTGAACGAGCGCGTGGGGTTCCGCGTGTCGTCCTTGAGCCAGAGCGACTTGAGGCCGAGCCGGCGCGCGAGCCGGGGCGCCGAGATGAGGGGGGTGTCGCCGACGGCAAGCAGCGGCTTGGCGGGACGCGGGATCGGCAGCAGCGCCTGATAGCGCCAGACCCCGGCGCCGGCCGCATGCGGGGCCGGCCAGTCGAGGCGCGCGCGGTCATAGTCGTAGCCGACGTCGAGAATGCCGCGCTCGTCGCCGTGCTCGGGGGACGGGCAGGTCGACGCCGTCATGTCGGCGGGTTGCAGCGCCCCGCAGGCGAGGCAGCGGAGGTCCGTGAGGTGGGAGTTGATGTCGCGGCGCCGCATGGGGAAGAGAATACGTCCGGGCACTGACAGGCGCACCCTGTTCGAGGGAGGGCCGACGCCTCGCGGGCGGCAGTCAGTCCCCCGACCTTGGCTGAACAGGCGGTGAATACGCCGGATCGCTGGACATCACCTGCGGTGTCCCCGATGTTTCGGGTCGGACTGTGACGTGCGTCACTGGACGACCCCGGCAATTGGCCGCCCCCTCCCGCCCCCGACATGGACGACACCGCCCTCCGCGAACGGCTCAGCGCCGTGCTGGGATCCGGCTTCGAGGTCGTCGACCTCCTCGGGCGGGGCGGGTGCGCGATCGTCTTCGGCGTGAAGGACCTGCGCCTCGGGCGCGAGATCGCCGTGAAGGTGCTGCGCCCGGATCTCGACGCGCCGATCACGCGCGAACGGTTCCGGCGCGAGGCCGAGTCGGTGGCGCGGCTGCGGCATCCGAACATCATCCACGTGCACGACATCGGCGAGGCCGGGGGGATCACCTGGTTCACGATGCCGCGCATCCGCGGTGAGTCGTTGCGCGCCAAGATGGACCGCGAGGGGAAGCTCGACATCGCCGAGTCGCTGCGCATTCTGTCCGAGTGCGCCAAGGCGCTCGACGCGGCCCACGTGCAGGGGTTGGTGCACCGCGACATCAAGCCGGACAACGTGCTGCTCGACGGCGCGGAGCGGACGGCGATCCTCACCGACTTCGGGCTCGTGAAGTCGATGACGATGGAGGACACCGGGCTCACCACGAACGGGATGGTGGTGGGGACGCCGCATTACATGAGCCCGGAGCAACTGGCCGGCGATGCCCCGGTCGAAGCGCGCTCCGACCTCTGGTCGCTGGGCGTGATGGGATACCGGATGCTGAGCGGCGTGCTGCCGTTCGAGGCCAAGGCGGTGCCGATGCTCGTGGCCAAGGTGCTGGGCGAGGAGCCGACGCCGCTGTCGTGGCGGCGTCCCGAGATTCCGGCGCCGCTCGTCGAGGCGGTGATGCGGTGCCTGGCAAAGGACGCCGAGGGGCGGTGGGCGAGCGCCGCCGAGTTCGAACAGGCGCTCACCACCACCATGGCACCGCGCGCCGTGCACCGACGGTCGAGCGTGCGCCGGTCGAGTGCAGTGACGATGGCGCAGATCGAGGCGGCGATGGCCACGCCGCTGGATGGGCTTCCAGCGCTGCCGGGCGAGCCCGTGGGTGGCAAGCGCAGCGTGCAG
>JANLSF010000156.1:0-3938 GCA_031362285.1 Gemmatimonadota bacterium
GCGTCGTGGCCTACCACGTGGGCGTGCCGGGGATCGGTGCCGGCTTCGTGGGCGTGGACGTCTTCTTCGTCATCTCGGGCTACCTGATCACCGGGCTGCTCGCTCGCGAACTCGACACCACGGGACGCCTCGACCTGGCGGTGGCTGCGCCGGAACTGACGGATGCACCGATGCCGGGGGTCGGGCGACCTCTTGCGAGCCCGCACCTGAGCCTTGAATTTTCCGGCTGGGAAGGCCGGTAGTTCGCGCCGGCGCCCGTGGACCCGGGCGTCGTCCCCCAAGTTGTCCTTCATTCAGGCAGGTGCCGTATGTCGTGGATTCGCCGGATTGGCTTTGGAGTCGGAGTGGTCGCGGTGGTGCTCGTCGCTGGCGTCGGCACGGTCTACGCCGTGAGCTCCAGCCGGATGGGCAAGCGGTTCGACGAGGTGAAGGGCCACAAGGTGACGGTGCCCACTGATTCAGCCTCGATCGAGCGTGGCCGGCACCTCGCGACGGCGGTGGGGAAGTGCGGCGACTGTCACGACAACAACTTGGCGGGCAAGGTGGTGATCGATGATCCCGCCGTCGGCACGGTCACCGGCGCCAACCTCACCGCAGGGCAGGGCGGGGTGATCGGGAAGTACGACGACGTGCTGCTCGAGCGGGCGATCCGGCACGGCGTGGGCCACGACGGACGCGGGCTGCTCGTGATGCCCAGCTACGAGATGCAGTACCTCGCCGACGAAGACCTCGGCGCCATGATCGCCTGGATCAGGTCGGTCAAGCCGGTGGACCACGTGATCCCGCCGCAACGCATCGGCCCCGTGGGGCGCGCGCTCTTCCTGGCCGGCAAGCTGCCGCTGGTGGATGCGACCCGCATCGTTCCGGGGTTCGCGCACCCCGTTGCCGTGCCCGTCGCCGCCACCATCGAGTACGGCAAGTACGCCATCCGCACCGGAGGGTGCCAGGGCTGCCATGGCGAGAAGTTGTCGGGCGGGCCGATCCCGGGCGGCGACCCATCGTGGCCCCCGGCGTCGAACATCACCCCCACCGGGCTCGCGGCGTACAGCGAAGGGGCCTTCACCACGCTGCTGCGCACCGGCAAGCGTCCGGCCGGCACGATGGTGAGCGAGGTCATGCCCTATCGCTACACCAAGGACCTCACCGACGTGGAGATCAAGGCGCTCTGGCTGTACCTGCAGACGGTGTCGCCCAGGGAATACGCGGCACCCTGACCGGCATCAATCGGCCGCGGCTCGCGCCTCGCGCGTGAGCCGCGCCACGATCTCCCCGGCCGGCTCGACGCTCTCGATGCCGGCCACGCTGCGCCCGGCCTGCCAGTAGTCCTTCTCGCCGGAGGCCGACTCGTTGAGCGACGAGCGCTTGAGTTGCCAGAGCGAACGGAGACCGTAGAAGGTGCGCATCCAGTGCTTTGTCTTCCGCCCCTTGAACATCCAGCGGGCGAAGGGACCCACCGTGGTGCCGAGCTTCCGGATGTACGGCGTGCCGATCACGCTCACGGGCACCCCCGAGATCCTCTCGGTGAGGACGATGTCATCCTCCTCGGCCTTCACGATGGCCTGCTTGTACACTTCCGCGGCGCGGCACTCGGGGGTGGCAATGAAGCGGGTGCCGAGTTGCACGCCCACGTAGCCGATGCCGAGCGCCCGCGCGATCTCGACACCGTTGGCCACGCCACCGGCGCAGACGATCGGCAATCCGAGCGGCGCGAGTTCGTCGAACAACGCCTGCGGCGTGCGCGATCCGGTATGGCCACCCGCGCGCCGGTTGACCGCAATCAGGCCGTGCGCACCGCCGTCGCGCCCCTTGGCGCCCCACTTGAGTTCGGTGACATCGTGGTACACGAGGCCGCCATGCGGCGCGACCGCATCCACGACCCAGCGCGGGTTGCCGAGCGAGGTGATGAAGAAGCGGACCCCCTCCTCGAGCGCGATGTCGACCCAGCGACGCATCCGCTCCATGTAGGTCGTGCTCGACGCCTCGATGAGGGCGTTCAACCCGAACGGCTTCCCGCCGCTCAGCTCCCTGATGAGTCGGAGCCCGGCGCGGTACTCGTGCCCATGCACGTAGGTGAGGGAGATCGGCTGCACGACGCCAATGCCCCCGGCGCGCGAGACCGCCGCGACGAGTTCAGGATTGGAGCACGGGTACAACGGGCCGCAGATGATGGGCGTGGCAATGCCGAGTTGCCGGGTGAGCAGCGTCTCGATGCGCGCGTGGTCCGGACTGGCGAGGGCGGCGTCGCTCACGAGGCCACGGCGGCCGGCGACCGGTCCAGAGCGGTGGCCGACGCGGCGCCGTCGCGCGGCGGCGCGAGCCGCCATTGGATCGTGGCCCGCGCCACCTCGACGCCCGCCTCGTCGCGAATGTGGGCGACGAGGGCGTGGTCGCACGGCGCGGTCACCGCGGGAACGCGCGTCTCGGTGGAGGCGGTGAGCGTGCCCCGCGCCTTCTTGAGGTACTCGATGGAGAGTCCCACCACGATCCCGCGTACCCCGGCCGGGAGCGCACTCATCATCGCCAGGCCGCTCACCATCTCGGCGAGGTTCACGAGCGCCACGGCGTGCACCGAGTTCAGGTGGTTCCGGACCGCACGGCGGTCGCGGAGCGTGACCACGCAGCGACCATCGCCGAACTCCACCACCCGCGCGCCGATGGTGCCGGTGTACGGTGCCGTGCGCCCCACCATCACCGAGAAGAACCATTTGCCGAACGGCAAGGGGCTCAGCCGACGCCAGGCCGCGGTGACCTTGGCGCCCGGCGCGTCGAGGGCTGCCGTCGCCACGGCCTAGCGCTCGCTGCGCAGGGCGTTGGCCGCCCCGGCGGCCGAGAGCGCCATGAGGAACGGAAAGAGCAGCACGATTTCCACGAAGCCGGACGACCCGGTCTTCAGCACGAACCCCACGCCGCTCGCGACGTCGCGGAACGCCGGACCGGTCGCGTCCCACAGCACGAGGAGGCCCCAGCCGACCAGCGCCGACGTCCCGGCCACGAGTGCGGGGCGCTTGGCGCGATCGGCGACCCATCCCCACGCGAAGGCGAGGACGGGCACGGCCCACCAGCCGACGGCGGCGGTGCCCGCGGCAAAGGCCGCGGCCAGCATCAGGATTCCGAGCGCGGTCTTCACTTGGCCTCCGGGACGAGCGTGAGCGTCGAGACGGTCCGGTTGGCCGGGACGTCGCCAAAGAGGGCGCTGTCGAGATGCCCGGCGGCCCACTTCACCACGCGATCCTTGTAGCGTGACGAGAACGGATTGCCCGATTGGCCACCCGGGTAGATCGTCCACGCATGCACCGTGGGGCCCATCTCCACGACCAGCCGCTCGGAGGCGGAGTGCGTGCCCTCGGCGCCGCGCGGTGCGATCGTCTCGGGGCCGCTGCGGGCGGCCACCGAGAGCGCACTGAACGGCTCGAGCCGGAGCAGGTGATGAATGCGCATGGGCGAGGTGTTGGCCCACTTCCAGTCGTCGCTGTTCGGATCCTTGCCCTGCCGGGCGATCACGTCGGCGTAACCGAGCGTGAGGGCGCGGACGAGGATCTCGTTGCGCGATTCGATGCCCGGCGTGCGGAGGTCATCCCACCACTTGGACGTCGGATCGGCCAACAACCGCGCCAACGCGAGCCCGCCCGGCATCCGGGGGCGCAGCGCCGACGTCGAGTCCCTGGGCACCAGTTCGTCCCAGGTCAGCAGCGAGAGCCGGTCCATCGCGCGCTCGAACAGGATCGCCCGCTTGTCGTTGGGCATGTAGGCGCGCGACCACTCGGCGAGCAACGACGCGGCCTTCGCGAGGTCGGCCGAGCCACGCCCATCGGCGCCGAGGGCGGCGGCGGCGCCGAGGAAGAAGGGGACGAAGTAGTCGGCGCGTGCGCTGCCCGAATCCACCTGCATGCGGCGCACATCGTGCGGCGTCCACGCACTGTCGGCGCGGAGCCGCTGGT
>JANLSF010000163.1:0-2496 GCA_031362285.1 Gemmatimonadota bacterium
CTTCCGCCTGGCCCTCCTCGACAAGGACGTCGGGATCGCGGCCCAGGTGGCCCGCGACACGGCCACGAGCGCGCCGTTGCTGCAACTCACGGCTGAACTGTTCCGGGCGGCACATACGCTGCTCGGTGAAGACGCCGACCACGTCGAGGCCGCCAAGCTCGTGGAGCGTTGGTCCGCCACGGAGATCTCATGACCGCCACTGCTGTCGCCCGCCGCCCCGCGTTGACCACCGAAGGGATCCGGCTCCACTTCCCGGCGCTCGAGCGCCGCCACAACGGCCTGCCGGTGGCCTTCTTCGACGGGCCGGGGGGCACGCAGGTGCCCCGCGCGGTGGCCGAAGCGATGAGCGACTACCTGCTGCACCACAACGCGAACTCGCACTGGGCCTATCCGACGTCGGTCGAGACCGACGCGATGATCGCCGAGTCGCGCCAGGTCATGGCCGACTTCGTGAACGGCGCCCCGAACGAGATCGTCTTCGGGCAGAACATGACGACGATCACCTTCCACGTCGCGCGCGCGCTCGGCCGCGGCTGGAAGCCGGGCGACACCGTGGTCATCACCGAGCTCGATCACCATGCCAACCAGGCCCCGTGGCGCGCCCTCGAGAAGGAGCGCGGCATCACCATTCGCGTCGTGCGCATGGACCCCGCCTCGGGCCAGCTGGACTGGGACGACCTGACGCGGGCGCTGACGGGCAACGTGAAGCTGCTCGCCATCGGTGCGGCGTCGAACGCGCTCGGCACGGTGAACGACGTCCGTGCGGCGTCGGCGCTGGCGAAGGCGGCGGGCGCGCTCACGTACGTGGACGCGGTGCACTACGCCCCGCATGTCCTGCCGGACGTGCAGGCGCTCGGGTGCGACTTCCTCGCCTGCTCGGCGTACAAGTTCTATGGCCCGCACATCGGCATCCTGTGGGGCCGGCACGCGGTCCTCCAGGCGCTCGATGCGCCGAAACTCGATCCGGCGCCCACCGAGGCTCCGGAGATGCTCGAGACGGGCACGCAGAGCCACGAGTCGATCGTGGGCGCGGCGGCCGCGGTGGAGTACATGGCCGGCATCGGCGACGGCGCGACGCGCCGCGAGCGGCTGGTGAGCGCGTTCGAGGCGATGCACGAACGGCAGCAGGCCCTCGTGGAGCGGATGTGGCACGGCCTGTCGGCGATCCGCGGCGTGTCGACGTACGGGCCGCTCCCGACCGAGGCGCGCACCAGCACGGTGAGCTTCACGGTGGCGGGGATGACGACCACCGAGGTCGCGCTCGCCCTCGTGGAACGCGGCGTGTTCGCGAGCAACGGCGACTTCTATGCGAGCACCGTGGCCGAGAAGCTCGGGCATGCCGCCGACGGATTCGTGCGCGCCGGCGCGGCCTGCTACACGACGGCCGACGAGGTGGAGCGACTGGTGAGCGCCGTGGCGGAGATCGCACGGTAGCGGCACCGCGCAGTGATGCGCATGCAATGGAATGAGCTGGGTTGCAACGGCGAGGGTACGCATCCGTCAAGACCGGGGTGTACCCTCGGTGGCATGCAGACCTCTCCTCTTTCCAGCTGGACATCGCCGGTCTTCGTGGGTACATTGTATCCACACCTTGACCAGGCTGACGACATGAAGCTCCGACTTGTGCGCGTGGGCAATTCCCGCGGGCTCCGCCTTCCCAAGACCCTCCTCGACGAAGCGCGGCTGGCCGACGACGCCGAGCTCGAGGCGAGCGTCACGGCCGACGGCATCGTGCTGCGTCGCGTGCCTCAGCCGCGCGCCGGATGGGCCGAGGCGGCCAAGCGCCTGCGCGCCGCCGGCGATGACACCGTGCTCGACACGCCGGCCACGGCGTTCGATGCGGAGGAGTGGACGTGGTGACGGCCTCGTCGCCACGTCGCTTCGACGTCGTCCTCGTCCGCCTGGACCCCACGGTCGGGCACGAGATCCGGAAGACGCGACCCTGCGTGGTCGTCTCGCCCGACGAGATGAACGCGCACATGTGGACCCTGCTGGTGGCACCGCTCACGAGTGCCACCAAGCGCTACCCCATGCGCGTGGACTGCCGGTTCGACGGCAAGCCGGGACAGGTGGTGCTCGACCAGGTGCGCGCCATCGATCTCAAACGCGTCTCCAAACGGGTGGGGAAGCTCGACCCGCGCACGGGCACGCGCATCCTGCAGGTGCTGCAGGAGATGTTCGCGCCGTGAAGCGGCGCGAAGGGCCGCCGCGCTACTTCGCCTTGGGCGTCGTCTCCGGCCCGAACGCGCTCAGGTACGGCTCGTACCTGCTGCCCGGGCTCCACAGCACCCACCCCTCGTAGCCGGCGTCGTACACCGCGCGCAGCTGCTCCTTGACCTCGGCCGCGCCGTACCCCGGCGTGCCCAGCGTGAAGGCCTGGATCCAGGGGCGCACGGCGGACCTGCCGGTGATGCCGATCTTGACGTAGCGTTCGCGCGCGCGCTTGATCGCGGCGTACACGCTCTTGTATGGCTCGGCGTTGGGGCGCGGCACGCC
>JANLSF010000220.1:0-6366 GCA_031362285.1 Gemmatimonadota bacterium
GGCGTTCAGCGCGCGCGTCGCCACCGCGACCTGCACCGGCGCCGGCGTGGCGCCCATGTCGATCAACGCGTCCACGAGCACGGCCGCCAGGACCGCCGACTGCGGCACGCCGCGGCCCAGCACGTCGCGCAGCGCGGCCACCGACAGGCCGGCGCCCGTCGTGGCCGACTTGAGCACGCCGAGCACCGCGAGTTGCGCCGCCGGCTCGATCGCCTCGCCGTCCGGTCCGGTGAGCACGCCGCGGTTCACCTGGTTCTCGAGCGCCGTGGCGGCGCTGCGGATGCGCTCGAGTGCGGCGGGATCGTACAGGTTCGTGCCCACCGGCACGGGCCGGAGCCCGGTACCCGGCACGAAGCTGCCACCGAGCAGCGCCCCCGAGGTCACGCTGCCGCCGGTGACGTCGGATGCGGAGCGCGATTGTGCGAGGAGGGCGCCGGGCGTCACGAGGACGACGGCGAGCGCGCAGGACCGGAGCGGGCGCATGCAGGGACTCATGGGGAACAGGGACGTCGGAAGAAGGCATCGCGGTCGAACCGCGTCGTCATGCCGACCGCCAGCACGAAGCGGGCGCCGTCGCCGGCGCTCCCCGTGATATCGGCAAGCCCCGGCGATATCACCAGCGGGATGCAGCGGAACGGGGAGACGCTGAGCGCGAACGTCAGGTCCTGCCCGGTGAAGTCGAGGATGCCGGCGGCGCGATCCATGAACCGGTACCCGACCGAGGCGAACACGTTGATCGTCTCGTTCCTGGCCGCGACGTCGGACTCCCGGCGGAAGCGCCCGTTGCCCAGCCCCGCCGTCCAGAGCAGTTCCTGCCCGGGCGGAGAATTCTCGTCGAGCGCATCGGCGCCATCACCCAACCGCCGCAACTGGCTCACGGCCACGAACAGGCTGCGTCCACCGTCGGGCCCGGCGCTTGTCGTCCGGCCGACCTCGGCCAGGTTCTCCATCCCGATCGAGATGCCGTAGCCGCGCACGATGCGATGGGCGCGCGCCGAGATCGTGCCATTGGAGAAGATGCCGCTGCGCGCGGATCCGAACGAGGAGTAGACCAGCTCGCCACCGATGTTGTTGACCGGGTCGCCCAGGCCAACGCCGAGGCCGAACGCGCCATCCTGGAGTTTCGTGTAGCGCGTGCGCTGCTGGTACGAGCCGCTCGCGAACACATCGCCCCAGGCCGGTCCGTAGCCCGACGGCGTGGCGAAGCCCATGCCCGGCGACACGCGCCGGGCGAGCGGCGAGGAGACCCAGACCACCGGCTCGATGACGGCGTCGCGGGCCCGCACCGAGTCGAGCGGCGTCGCCGAGAGCCGCCGCGGCGCGGTCGACCGCGCCGGCGCGAGGACGGGGGAGGCCGGAGGCGATGCGGCCGGCGTCGCGGCCAGAACCGCAGCGTCGGTCCGGGCCGGAGACGCGACGGGCGGCGCGACAGCGGGAGGAGGGGCGGCGGTGGCCGCGGTGGCCGCCGGCGCGGAGGCCGCCGGGGCAGTTCCCGCCCCCGCCGAGCGCGCTGGCGACGGTGGCGTGCCGGCGGCGGGGGGCACCTTCGCCCGCACGACACGCCTCGTGCGCGCACGCACGGCCGCTGCCGGCGCCCGAGGAGCTGGCGCGGACGGGGCCCTGACCACGGCCGCCTTGGGGGCCGTCGTCGTGGGCGGACTGGGGGACTTCGCGGCGCTCGGCGGGATCGTTCCCCCGGGCTGCACGGTCACGCCCGCGACCTTCGGCGGCGGCGCCGTGGGCAGGGTCGGCGCGGCCTTCGACGCGCGCGCAGCCCGGCGCACCGAGTCGGCCCGGGCGGCGCGCGACTGGGCATCCACGCCGCCCTGTCCATCGGCGCCACACGCCACGAGCATCATCAGGCACACGCCCCCCAGCACGCCGACGGCGTGAGCACGAACCGTCATCTGTGCGGGGCCGGGCATCATGGAGGAGAAAGGTATCGGCGTGCCACGACCGGGAGACGGTTGGCGGGTTGCCGAGGTCACGTCCCTGGCCGACCTTCCCACGGTCCGCACACCGCCCCTCCAGCACCACGGGACCATGACCGACACGCCCCGACGCACGATGACCGCTGACGCGCGCGCGACCTCTCGGCCGAGGCGCTGCGCATGACCCAGCTCCGCGGCGCGGTGGTGGCGCTCAGTGGCGCCGCCTCCGGCATCGGGCGCGCGCTGGCCCTCCGGTTCGCGCAGGAGGGGGCCGCGCTCGCCCTGGCCGACGTGCGCGACGAGGAACTGGCCGCATCGGCGGCGCGGGCCCGCGCGGCCGGCGCCACCGTGTCCACGCACCACGTGGACGTGAGCCAGCGCGCCGACGTGGAGCGGTGGGCCGTGGAGGCGGAGGCGGCGCACGCGCGTGTCAACATCCTCGTGAACAACGCCGGTGTTGCCATCCACGGCAGCTTCGAACACCAGACGATCGAGGACTTCGAGTGGCTCCTCGGCATCAACTTCTGGGGGGTCCTCTACGGCCTCAAGGCGTTCATGCCGCTCCTCCGCCGTGAGCGCGAGGCCCACATCGCCAACACCTCGAGCATCTTCGGCATCGTGGCCCCGGCCGGGCAGGCCGCATACTCGGCGTCCAAGTTCGCCGTGCGCGGCCTGAGCGAGGTGCTGCGGCATGAGCTCGAGGGGAGCCCGATCCGCGTCTCGGTCATCCACCCGGGTGGCATCGCCACCAACATCGCGGCGCGCGCGCGCTACCGCGACGACCTCGCGCCCGCGGCCCGCGCGATGTACGCCGAGAAGTTCGCGTCGGTCGCGCGCACGAGCCCCGAGAAGGCCGCCGAGGTGATTGCGCGCGGCATCGCGACGAACCGGAAGCGGATCCTGGTCGGCGCCGACGCCGTGGCGCTGGACGCGCTCCAGCGCGTGAGCCCATCGGGCTACTGGGGCGGCATCCGCGCGCTGTGGGACCCGATGAAGTTCGACGCCGAGGTGGCGCGGCGCACCGGCCGAGCCGAGGACACGACGTGAGCTGGCAGTCGGCGATCATCAACGTGCTCACGCGGCGCCTCATCAAGTCGCGGTGGCAACACTGGAGGGCAGGACCTGAAGGCGTCGCGCTGCTGCGGGCCACGTTTGTGCAACCCGGCTGGCTGCGCGCGCGCCGCGCCGCCGCCGCGCGCGTGACCAAGGTGACGGATGCGCCGGTGCCGGGGGAGTGGGTGCTGCCGAAGGACGGCGTGGTGGAAGACGGGCGAACGATCCTGTACCTGCACGGCGGCGGCTACGTGTTCTGCACCGAGGAGACGCACCGGCCCCTGACCACCGCGCTCGCCAACGGCGCGCGCGCGCGCGTCTTCGTGCCCGCCTATCGGCTGGCGCCCGAGCATCCGTTCCCGGCCGCCATCGACGACTCTCAGGCAGCGGCCGCCTGGTTGTTCACCCAGGGGGCGGAGCCGGGCCGGACCGTCGTGGGCGGTGATTCGGCGGGCGGGGGGCTGGCCGCCGCACTGTGCGTGGCCCGGCGCGACGCCGGCCTCGCACCACTCGCCGGTGCCCTGCTTTTCTCCCCGTGGACCGACCTCGCCGCCACCGGGAAGACGATCGAGTCCAATGCGGCGAGCGACGCCATGTTCGTTGGCGGCACGATCGGGGACTTCGCCCGCGAGTACCTCGGCGCCGCGCCGGCCACGCATCCGCTGGCTTCCCCGCTCTACGCCGACCTGGCCGGACTCCCGCCCATGCTCATCCAGGTGAGCACGCAGGAAGTGTTGCTCGACGACGCCCGCCGCCTGGCCGACCGCTTGCGTGCGGCCGGCGGCACCGTGAGCCTGCGCGAGTGGAGCAACCTCGTGCACGTGTGGCAGATGTGGACGCCGTTCATGCCGGAGGCGCGCGTGGCGCTCGCCGAAGCCGCGGCGTGGATCCGCGAGTGCGTGCCATCGCGCGAGCCGAGCTCCGGCCACGCGCACTAGTCGCGACGCGTTTCCTCGTATTATTCGCGCATGCCCTCCATCCATCCGCGTTCGCGCGGCCTGATCGCCGCGGCCGCCGTGTGCCTGCTGGCCGCGTGCGCCGGATCCGACGGCCGCGACGCCGCCCAGGCCGGTCCCGCCGTTCCGTTGCCCACTCCGCTGCCTCGGCCGGCCTTCACGCTCACCGCGACGGACGGCAAGCCGTTCGACTTCCAGGCGCGCACCCGGGGCAAGCTGACCTTCCTGCTCTTCGGGTACACGCACTGCCCGGATGTCTGCCCGGTGCACGTGGCGAACATCGCCGCCGCGCTGCAGACGCTGACCTTCGAGGAGCGCGCGCGTTCGACGCTCGTCTTCGTCACCACCGACCCGGCGCGCGACTCGTTGCCGGTGTTGCGGCGCTGGCTCGCGACGTTCGACTCGACCTTCGTCGGGCTCACCGGCTCGGTCGACGAGGTCATGCGGCTCTCCACCTCGTTGCAGGTTGCGCCGGCCATGTTCGGCCCTCGCAACGCCGACGGGTCGTACGAGGTGGGACATGGCGCCCAGGTCATCGTCTGGCAGCCCGACGACTCGGCCCGCGTGATCTTCCCCTTTGGCGTCCGGCAGAAGGAGTGGGCGGCCGCGCTGCCACGGTTGGTGGGCCGCGCGCCGACGCTCATGCAACGCCTCACGGGACGGTCGTGACCACGCGCCGACCGCTGCCCCTGGCGCGGTCGCTTGCCGTCGGACTGGCCGCGCTCGGCGCCGCCGAGTGCGGCGGCGAAACCCCAAGGCCCGAGCCCCGCGCAATCGAGGTCTCGTCCGTGTACATCGTGCTGCCGGCCGGCGACAGCCCGGCCGCGCTGTACGCGACCATCCGCAACACGACCACCGCCGGCGACACGCTGCGGATGATCCAGGTCGCGGGCGCGAATCCCGTGATGCTCCACGCGCCGATGCCCACGATGGCCATGCTGTCCGACCTGGCGGTGGCCGCGGGGGCCACGGAGCGACTCGCGCCCGGCGGCCGACATGGCATGATCGACGGTTTCACGGGTCACACGCGCGGTGACTCCGTGCTCGTGACGTTCCGCTTCCAGTCCGGCCGCGTGCCGGTCGTCCAGGCGCACGTCATCGTCTACGCCGACGTGGACACCGCCGCCCCGCCGGTTCGCTAGGATTCGTCCATGCAATTCTGGTGCAGCGCGTCGACGAAGGCCTGGGACTGGAGCTGGACGGCGTATCCGGGCGTCTGGCTCGTGGTGGCCGTGGTGGCCATCACCTACGCGCGGCTGACCAGCGCCGGCTCGGGGCGCAATGCGCATCGCGTCACCGGCTGGATCGGCGTGCTCACCATCTGGCTCGCCCTCGACTGGCCGCTCGGGCCGCTGGCGGCGGGCTACCTCGCGAGCGCGCACTCGCTCCAGTTCCTGCTCGTGGCCCTGATCGCGCCGCCCCTCCTGCTGCTGGGCGCGCGCGAGGGATTGTCGGCGTGGTGGACGTCGGGTGGTGCCACGATCTGGCGCGGCCGCGCCATCACGCGGGTCACGGCGCCGCTGGTGGCTGCCATCATCTTCAACATCATCACCATCACCACGCACGTGCCCGCCGTCGTGGACAGCTGGATGCCCACGCAGCTGGGCGCCTTCGCCATCGACGCCTGCTGGCTCGTGGGCGGGCTCGTCTTCTGGTGGCCCGTGGTCATTCCCGTCCCGGCGCGGCCCCTGTTCGGCGGCGGCATGACGCTGCTCTACCTGTTCCTCGGCACGATCTTCCACACGGGCATCGCCATTGCCATGCTCATGCGCGACTTTCCGATGTACGGGGTCTACGAACTGGCGCCCCCCATGACCGGAATGACGGCCATGGACGACATCCGCGTCGCGGGAGGGATCATGGAGCTCGCCGGCTCGGCAATCGTCTTCGGCATCATGACCGTACTATTCTTCCGCTGGTCGCGCGAGGCGGAGCGCTCATGACCATCGCCCTCGTTGGTCGTGCCGTGGCCGTGCTGCTGCTGGCCACCACGGGACTCCGCGCCCAGGCGAGCGCGGTGAGCACGAACGCCGCGAGCGCCCCGACCGCCACGGGCGCCGTCGACCCGGACGCCGCGCGCCTCATCGACCAGGTCATGAGCCCCTTCTGCCCGGGCATCATCCTGACGAACTGCCCGACGCTCGCGGCGGACTCGCTGCGTCGCTCCATTCGCGAGCGGTTCGCCGCGGGCGCCACGCGCGCCGAGGTCCTGCAGGAGCTGCACCGCACGTACGGCAACGTCATCAGCGCCGCCCCCGATCAGTCGGGGTTCGGCCTCCTCGCGTGGCTCGCGCCCGGGACCAGCGTGCTCGTCGGCGGCATCCTGATCACGCTCTTCATCCGCCGCCGACGCCCGGCGCTCGCCGTCGCCACCCCGGCGTGTGCCGCGGTGCCCCCCACCGAGGCCCGCGTGGCGCTGGTCGCGG
>JANLSF010000239.1:0-6662 GCA_031362285.1 Gemmatimonadota bacterium
CGGCTCACCGGACGCGAGGTCGCGATGATGCTCGCCTCCGACCGGCTTCGGGTGGTGTTGGCCACCACCCACCTCGCCCTGCGCGACGTGCCGGCGGCGGTGACGCGCGAGGCCATCGCGCGCGCCGCCCGCGTCACGCGCCACGCCCTCGTGCACGACTTCGGCATCGCCGCGCCCCGCATCGCCCTCTGCGCCCTCAATCCGCACGGCGGCGATGGTGGGCGCTTCGGTGACGAGGATGAACGGGTGCTGCGGCCGGCCGCGGTGGAGGCGGGCATTGCCGGGCCCTTCCCGGCGGACACGGTGTTCGTCCGCGCCATGCGCGGCGAGTTCGACGCCGTGATCGCGCCCTATCACGACGTCGGGATGACGGCCATCAAGGTGGCCTCGTTCGGGTCGGGGGTGAACGTGACGCTGGGGCTTCCGTTCCCGCGCACGTCGCCCGATCACGGGACGGCGCTCGACATCGCCGGCAGCGGCCGCGCCGACGCGTCGAGCATGATCGCCGCCATTCACCTCGCAGTCGCGCTGGCGCACGCGCGCCGCGCCGAGGCGCTCCGCCGCGCCTGAGGGCTTGGCGTCGCCGTTCCCCCGCCGCGGTCCGGGCGTTAGCGTCCGGCATGGGGACCCCGCACGTGCTCGCGCACCACGACGGTCACGGGCCTGAACACGCCCACGGCCTCGGGCATGCCCATCATCACCTGGGCAGCGGGCGCGACGCCACCCGGCGGCTGACCTGGGCGCTCGTCATCACGGTGCTCTTCCTGGTGGCCGAGGTGGTGGGCGGGGTCCTCTCCAACTCGCTGGCCCTGCTGGCCGACGCCGGGCACATGCTCACCGATGCGGGCGCGCTGGCCCTCTCGCTGTTCGTGTCCTGGTTCGCGCGGCAGCCCTCGAATCCGCGCAAGACCTTCGGGTACCTGCGGCTCGAGATCCTCGCGGCGTTCGTGAACGGCTCCACCCTGCTCGTGATGTCGGCCTGGATCGCGTGGGAGGCCGTGCAGCGCCTGCGCGCCCCCGAGGCCACGCAGGGCGGGCTGATGATGGTGGTCGCCCTGGCCGGCCTCGTGGCCAACCTCGTGGCGGCCTGGTTGCTGCACCCGAGAGCCGGGGACTCGATCAACGTGCGCGGCGCGTACCTGCACGTGCTGGGCGACCTGCTGGGGTCGGTGGGCACCGTGGCCGCCGCGGCGATCATCCGGACCACCGGGTGGATGGCGGCCGACCCGATCGTGTCGATACTCACGACGATGCTGATCGTGCGCGGGGCGTGGCAGCTGGTCCGGGAGTCGGTGGACGTGCTCATGGAGGGCGCGCCGGCCCACATTTCGTGCGACCTGGTGCGGCAACGGCTCGCGCGCATTCCCGGGATCACCGAGGTGCACGACCTGCATGTGTGGACGCTGACGTCGGGCGTGGTGGCCATGAGCGCCCACGTGGTGGTGCCCGACTCGGCGCAGCACCAGGCGGTGCTGGAGGCGGCGCATGCGGCGGTGGCCGAGTTCGGGATCGCCCACACGACCGTGCAGCTCGAGCGCGACCCGATGCATGACCGGGAACTGCATTTGCACGCCTGAGCACGAGGTCGTTTATTGCGGAGCGGCCTTGGGGGTCGCGCCGTCCCACGCCAACCCGCACGCCTCCGATGGCCCAGCTCGATCGCCTCCTCTCGGTGATGGTCTCCAACAAGGCCGACTCCATCCAGCTCATGGAAGGTGAAGCCGCCAAGATGATCATGGGGGCCGGGGAACCCCGTCCCTTGACCAAGGGGCCACTCGCCGGGCCGCAGATTCTCGCGCTGGTCTCCGAGATCGCGCCCGCCGACGAGCGGGCCAAGCTCGCCGCCGGCCAGGGCACGACCTTCCGGTACGACAACGAGGACGGCTCCTTCGGCGTGCGCGCGCGGAAGGGCGACACCGGGTGGATGGTGAGCCTCGCCGTGGACGCGCACGGGGAATTCCAGCGGATGACGGGCACCTTCCGGGCGATGCCGGACGCCCCCGCGGCCGCACCGCCCGCGCCCGCGCCGGCCGCCGACGCGGTGGCCCCGCACGACGGGGGCGCCCACGCGCCGCGCGCCTCGCGGATGATGCGCATGCAGAGCACCGTGCCCGACGGCGTGGCGCGCCTCGAGATCGATGCGCTGCTCGCCACGCTCGTGCAGAAGGGCGGGTCCGACCTGCACCTGCGCGTGGGGGAACCGCCGGTGATCCGCCTGCACGGCGAGATGTTGCGCATCGAGGGGAAGCGGCCGATCGAGGACGAGATGCTGCGGGCGATGATCTTCTCGATCATGCCGGAGCGGAACAAGGCGGAGTTCGCCGAGACGAACGATTCCGACTACGCGTACGAGATCGAGGGGCTGGCCCGGTTCCGCGCCAACGCGATGATGGAGCGGAAGGGGATGGCGGGCGTGTTCCGCGTGATCCCGGCCACCGTGGTGACGGTCGAGCAGATGAAGGTCACGCAGGAAGTGCAGAACCTGTGCTTCCTGACCAAGGGACTGGTGCTCGTCACGGGGCCGACCGGCTCGGGGAAGTCGACCACGCTGTGCGCGCTGGTGGACCTCGTGAACCGCTCGCGCACGGACCACATCATCACGATCGAGGACCCGATCGAGTTCGTGCACCCGAACAAGAACTGCATCGTGACGCAACGGCAGGTGGGGGTGCACACCAACTCGTTCAAGAGCGCCCTGCGGGCGGCGCTGCGCGAGGATCCCGACATCATCCTCGTGGGCGAGTTGCGCGACCTCGAGACCACCGCCATCGCGATCGAGACGGCGGAGACGGGGCACCTCGTGTTCGGCACCCTGCACACGACCACCGCGCCGTCCACCGTGGACCGCATCATCGACCAGTTCCCCGCCGACCGGCAGGACCAGGTGCGCACGATGCTGTCGGACTCGCTCAAGGGCGTGATCTCGCAGACGCTGTGCAAGAAGATCGGGGGCGGCCGCGTGGCGGCGCGCGAGATCATGCTGGGGCAGCCGTCGGTGGCCAACCTGATCCGCGAGGGGAAGACGTTCCAGTTGCCCGGGGTGATCCAGATATCGAAGCGGCTCGGGATGGTGACGCTCAACGACGCCCTGATGGAGTACGTGAACGACAAGGTGGTCGAGCCCAAGGAGGCCTACATGAAGGCCGTCGACAAGGCGGCCTTCGTCGACCAGCTCAAGAAGCACGGGCACGACGTGAACTTCATCGAGGGCGACGAGGGGATGGCGGGCACGGGGTCGGCCAAGGACACCCCCAAGTCGAGCGAGCGGCCGCCCGCGAGGCCACCGCTCAAGCGGTAGCGCCTGGTCCGCGCACGGCGCAGGACGCGACCGTCGGGGCGGCAACGGTCATTTTGTCCGCTCGCTGTTACATCGCCCGGGTATTTTCGTGACTAGGTTCACGGCTGTCGGAGACGGCCCCCGGCCGCCGCCGGGCATCGGCTCGCGTTCACGGCGGACCCACCCCCCTGGAGATCTACCCATGGCATTGATCCCTCGTCGACCGGTCCGCGCCCTCGCGCTGGCGGCGGCCGCCCTCGTGGCGCTCCTCGTCCCGGTCGCGCGCGCCGGGGCCCAGTCGCAAGCGACCACCGGCATCATTCGCGGATCGGTCACGGACACGGCCTCTGGCGCCGCCATTGTCGGGGCCACGGTGACGCTCCGGCAGACGGAGACGAACATCACGCGCACGCTGCGCACCTCCGAGACGGGCGTCTACGTCGCGACGTTGCTGCCGCTGGGCACCTATGAGCTGACCGTGCGCGCCATCGGCTTCGCCGGGCAGTCGCGTCCCGGCATCGCGCTCCGGCTGGGCGCCGTGGTCGAGCAGCCGTTCCGTCTGATGAAGCGCGCCACGGAGCTGGCGGGAGTCACGGTCACCGACAAGCCGAACACGGCGGTGAACACGACGAAGACGGACGTCTCGCAGCAGCTCTCCGAGGAGGCGGTGAAGGGGATCCCGAACAACGGCCGCAACTTCCTGGCCCTGGCCACGCTGACGCCGGGCGTCGCCGTGGCGCAGGGGCCCGACGGTGACGTGCTCTCGATCGCCGGCCAGCGCGGCATCTACAACAACGTCGCCGTCGACGGCGCCGACTTCAACAACCCGTTCTTCGGCGAACAGCGCGGTGGCCAGCGTCCCGTGTTCACCTTCAACCTCGACGCGGTGCAGGAACTCTCCGTGACGGCGCAGGGCGCGACCGCCGAGTTCGGGCGATCGGCCGGCGGATTCGTGAACGTCGTGACCAAGAGCGGCACCAACACCGTCAAGGGCACCGTGCACTACTTCGGCAAGGACGGGGGGCTCTCCGGCGACCTGACCGGCGCGGCCGGCAACACCTTCTCGCCCGACTTCCGGCAGCACCAGTTCGGCTTCACCTACGGTGGCCCGCTCATCAAGGACAAGCTCTTCTTCTTCACCGCGTACGACCAGCAGGTCTACTCCGACGTGAAGCAGAAGAACCGGCCCGGCAGCGCGCAGCTCGACAGCCTCAAGACGTTCCTGACCAGCAGCCCGGCCCTCGGCGGCGCGCTCGGCGGCGACTTCGGGTCCATCAACCGCACCAACGATGCCCAGGTGTTCCTCGCCAAGCTCGACTGGCGCATCAACGACCGGAACCTGTTCTCGGTCAAGTACAACTTCACGAACTCCGAGCAGCTGAACGGCACCTTCGACGTCGACACGTGGGGCGCCAGCTCGAACGGCGGCGAGAAGAGCTTCTCGCACGCGCTCTCCGGCCAGCTGACCACGCAGATCAATGACGAGTTCTCGAACGAGTTCCGCTTCCAGTTCGCCCGCGAGGATCGCCCGCGCGACTACACCGCGCCCGGCCTTCCCGGCGGCCGCAAGTTCCCGGACACGGGCATGGACTTCGGCAGCGCCTTCCGCATCGGCCAGCCGTTCTTCCTGCCCGTGGTGTACAACGACACCCGCGTGCAGCTGCTGAACAACCTCAGCTGGGCCACCGGCAACCACATCATCAAGGTCGGCGGCGAGGCGAACTTCGTGTCGTCGAACCAGACCTTCATCGGCTTCGCCAACGGGCGCTTCATCTTCTCGAGCGTCACGGGCTTCCGGAACTACGTCACGCAGGGCAACAACTACGTCGAATGCTCCAACGGCACGACCAACACCACCGGCGCGTGCCCGGTGGGCAGCAACATCACCGGGCCGGTGCTGCTGTACCTGCAGCAGGCCGGCGTGGGTGGGCGCACCGTGCAGCAGGCGGGCACGCAGTCCATTCCGCAGGTCGACCTCGCGCTCTTCATCCAGGACAGCTGGAAGCCGATGCCGAACCTCACGGTGAACTACGGCCTGCGCTGGGAAGGCGAGATGCAGCCGGACCCGCTCACCGACCCGAGCCAGGTGTTCTTCGCCCCGCTCATCGGCGGGTCGTTCAACGGGCGCGCCTTCCCGTCGACCGGCAAGATCCCCTCCGACCTGGCGATGTTCCAGCCGCGCCTCGGGCTGGCGTGGGACATCGACGGCAAGGGGGAGCAGGTGGCGCGGTTCAGCGCCGGCGTCTACAACGCGCGCGTGGCGGCGCTCTCGTTCGCGAGCGTCCGGTCGACCAACGGGTCGATCGGCCAGACGATCTTCCGCAACAGCGCCCTGACCGGCATCCTCGGCGCCCCGCCCGTCTACACCCAGCTCCTCCCGGCTCCCGTCGGGACGCCGTTCCGGCCCGACGTGTTCGTCGTCGACAAGGACTTCAGGAATCCCCGGACCATCAGCATGACCGCCTCGTACGAGCGGCTGCTGACCGAGGGCATCACCGGCTCGGTGACGGCCACGTATGCCGTGACCGACCGCCTCACCCGGTTCGTGAACCGGAACGACGCCGTGTTCTTCCCGGGTGGCGCGGGTGACGGCCCGTTCACCACGGCCCTGGGCGGCGGCAACGGCATCGGCGCGCTCACCACGGTGGAGAGTTCGGCGATGAGCAAGTACGCCGGCGTCACGATCGGCCTCGCCCGTCGCAATGCGTCGAACTACGTCTTCGACGTCAACTACACGTACTCGAAGGACAAGTCGGACGACGACAACGAGCGCGACCCCTTCACCTTCACGTACGCCCGGGCCAACTCGCTCGGGAGCGAGTGGGGCTACAGCAATCGCGACCAGACGCACCGGTTGAACGGCTACCTGCTCACGAAGCTGGACTACGGCTTCGTGCTCAACAACAGCTTCTCGTACCGCTCGGCCACGCCGGTCTCGGAGAAGTGCATCGGCAACGCCGCCAGCGGCCAGCGCGCCGGCAGCCCGCAGGATCGCATCTGCGGCAACGGCAGCATCCTCCAGCGCAACACGATGCGTCGCAACAACGAGTATGCCAGCTGGGACCTCCGCCTCTCGCGCTCGTTCGACCTGAGCGATGGCCGCTCGATCGAGGGAATCCTGGAGGTGTTCAACGTCCTCGGCCGCAACAACTTCCGCGACCCGTCGGCGAACGGCCTGCTCTTCAACTTCGACGGCACGATTCGCAGCGGCTACGGCGATCCGCGCCAGATCCAGGCGGGGTTGAAGCTCAGCTTCTAGCCGTCACGACTCGATCGAACAGGGCGGGGCCCCGGGCAACCGGGGCCCCGTCGTGCGTTCGCCCTACTCGTACGCCAGCGCTGCCGCCGTCGTCACCCGCATGGCCCGGCGCGCCGGCCAGAGGCA
>JANLSF010000265.1:0-3936 GCA_031362285.1 Gemmatimonadota bacterium
CGCTCGGCCAGTTCGCGCGCGGCCTGCTCGAGCTCGCGCGACGACGACAGCCAGTGCTGGGCGACCGGGGCGAGCATGGCGACATAGGCATCGAGCTGCGGGCGCGACCCCTTGTGCGGACCCAGCACCAACCAGGTCGAGGGGGTGCCGGCCAGCGGCGCCACGACGCGGACCTCGCCCGCGCGGGTCTTCCATTCCGTGGCGGCAGCCGCGCGAACCCCGGGCGGCGGCACGTCCGGCATGGCATCGTCGTCGTGCGCCAGACAGGCGAGGCCGGCGGCATCCTCGCGCCAGAGGCTGGCGGGGCACTTGCAGGCTCCGCGGAAGGCGACGAAGACCGCGCGCAGGTCGCTCACGGGAGCTCGAGCACCATGCGCACCACGTTGCCCTCGTCGGTGTACCGCTCGACGCGGTCCATCAGCCGGCGCATGAGGAACAGGCCCCGGCCATCCTCGCGCTCGAGATTCTCGGGCGCGGTCGGGTCGCGCGTGCAGGCGTCGAGGTCGAAGCCCGGCCCCTCGTCGGTGACCTCGAGGATGAGGGCGTGCCGTTCCAGCCCGGCGCGCACGCGCACCTGCCGGTCGAGCTCCTCGCGATTGCCGTAGAGAATGGCATTCGACAGCGCCTCGGTCAGGGCCAGCGGCACGCTGAACTGGAGGTGCCGGTGCGGGACGTGCAAGTCGGCGCAGGTGGCGACCACCCGGGCGACGACGCGCTCGATCTGCCCGACGTCGCTCGGGACGGCCAGGTCGAGGGCGACCCTCATGCCGCGACCCGCCCCGTCAGAACGATTCCAGCGCGCGCTCGCGCGTGTCGGCGATCTGGAACAGGGTGTCGAGCTTGGTGAGCTCGAACAGCGTGCGCAGGTCGTCGTTCAGGTTCGCGAGACGAAGCTCACCGCCCAGTTCACGGATCTTCTTCGACAGTGACACGAGCACGCCGAGCCCGGAGCTGTCGATATAGCCGGTTCCCGCGAAGTCGATGAGGAACTGGCGCTCGTTGCGGTCGAGCTCATCGAGCACGCGCTGCTTGAGCTCCTGCCGGTTCCCGACGATCAACTGCCCTTCGACCTCGACCACGGTGACGTCGCCGGTCTTGGCGATCGTGAAGCTCATCGCATCGTCCTCTGCAGGGGGAGGCGTCGCCGCCCGTGGGGCGCGCCGCATGGCTTCAAAATGTCATGGGGGACGCTTGCGGGCGAGGGCGTCGGCCACGGCCGGGTGAACGAACCGGCCGACGTCCCCGCCAAACCGGGCCACCTCGCGCACCAGCGAGGCGCTCACGAAGGACGTCTCGTGCGAGGGGAGGAGGAACACCGTCTCGAGCGCCGGCGCCAGGTGACGGTTCATCATCGTCATCTGGTACTCGTAGTCGAAATCGGCCACCACCCGGAGGCCGCGCACCAGCATCGTCGCCCCGACCTCCCGGGCGAGGTCGACGAGGAGCCCGGTGAACTGCTTGACGACGACGCGCGGCTCATCACCGAGCGACGCCCGGATGAGCGTGACGCGTTCCTCGAAGGTGAACAGTGGCTGCTTGGCCACGTTCAACGCCACCGCCACGACCACCGTGTCGGCGAACCCGAGCGCGCGACGGATGATGTCCTCGTGCCCGCGCGTGATCGGGTCGAAGCTTCCCGCAAAGACCGCCACCCGTCGTGCGTCGCTCATGCCCACCCCGCGCGGCTCATGTGCGGTCGCCGTAGTAGAAGGAGAGTGCGGTGATGCCGTAGCGGCGTGTGTCGTGCGCGCCAGGCAGGACCTCGTGCGCCTCGTGCTCGATGCCCAAGATGCGTGCGAAGGGCGCTGCGAGCCAGCGCTCGGCGAGCTGGGTGGCCAGCCCCGTGCCGTAGGGTGGGTCGGCGAACACCAGGTCCCACGGCTGCTGGGCGCGCTCCTCGGCGAGGCGCAGGGCGTCTGCGCGCCGGAGCATGGCCTCGGTGGGCAGGGCGCCGAGCAGCACCAGGTTGTCGCGGAGCAGGGCCAGCGACGCGGGCGCGAGGTCCACGAACTCGACCGTCGCCGCCCCGCGCGAGAGCGCCTCGAGACCGAGGGCGCCGGTGCCCGCGAAGAGGTCGGCCACGGCCGCGCCGGGAATGGCCTCCTGCACGATGCTCATCCACGCCTCGCGGACGCGGTCGCCCGTGGGACGCACGTCGTCGCCCTCCGGCGTCCGCAAGCGGCGCCCCCGCCAGCGCCCGGCCACGATCCGCATGCTAGCCCACCGCCGGCACGAGGTCGACCAGCTTGGCCTGCAGGGTGCTCGCCCCGCGATACTCGTCGCGTTCCAGCTTCCAGGCCACGTCCACGGCCGCGCCGTCGCCGAGCGTGGGTGCGAGGTGGGCGAGCCCCCAGCCGACGCCCGCCACCTCGCCCGTGGTGGTGGCGAGCCGTACGCGAAGCCCGTCGCGCCCGATCAGTCGGGGCGGGCCGATGAGGCGCACGCCGCGGGCGGCGAACGTCGGCGCCGGGTTGCCGATGCCGAAGGGCTCGAAGTGCGAGAGTAGCTTCTCCAACTCGGGGGCGATCTCGTCGAGGGCCAGCTCGGCGTCGATGCGGAGTTCGGGCACGAGGTCATCGGCGCTCAGCCGCTCACGCGCCACGCGGTTGAACCGCTCGACGAGCGCGCCCACCTGCACGGCATCCACCGTGACCCCTGCGGCCGCCCGATGGCCGCCGTACCGGATGAGCAGGTCTCGGCATTCGCCGAGGGCGCCATGCAGGTCGAAGGCCGGGATCGAGCGGCCGCTCCCCTTCCCCTGGCCCTTCTCCAGCGCGATGAGGAGCGCCGGGCGGCCCGTGTCCTCGACAATCCGTGAGGCCACGATGCCGATCACGCCGGCGTGCCACCCCTCGGCGGCGAGCACGAGGCCGTACGTCTCGTCGAGGTCCAACTGCGCGACCATGGCGCGCGCCTCGTCGAGGGTGCGCCGGTCCATGTCCTGGCGTTCGCGATTGAGTTCCTCGAGTTCGCGGGCGATCGGATCGGCTTCGGCATCGGTTTCCGCGAGCAGCAATTCCACGCCGCGAAGGGCGTGGCCCAACCGTCCCACGGCGTTCAGGCGCGGCGCGAGAATGAAGCCCACCCGTCCGGCCGTGATCGCCTTGCCGCCGAGCCCGCTGGCCCGGACGAGCGCGCGAATGCCGGCGTGGTCGCTTTCGGCCAGGAGCTTGAGTCCGTACCGCGCGAAGAGGCGGTTCTCGCCACGCAGCGGGGCCACGTCGGCGATGGTCGCGAGGGCCACGAGGTCGAGCATGCGAAACACGAAGCCGTCGCTGATTCCCACAGCGCGGGCGAGGGCGAGCGCGAGCTTGAAGGCCACGCCGACCGCCGCGAGATCCGGATCGGGATAGCCGTTGCCCGGTGCCCGCGGATTCAGGATGGCCAGGGCATCGGGGAGCGGTCCCCCCGGGAGATGGTGGTCGCTCACGATGACGTCGATGCCGCGCTGCTGCAGTTCGGCAATCGGCCCGAGCGCGCTCGTGCCGCAGTCGGCGGTGACCACGACGTGCGCGCCGCAGGCCTCGGCCGCGCGCACCCCCGCCATCGTGAGGTCATAGCCATCGGTGAGCCGATGCGGAATGAACGGGGTGACGCGACCGCCGGCCCGTCGCAGGATGCGCGTGAGCAGCGTCGTCGAGCAGATGCCATCCACGTCGTAGTCGCCGTGGACCAGCACCATTTCGTCGTTGCGCAGCGCGCGCTGCAGCCGGGCCACGGCCACCGCCATGCCACCCATCGACTCGGGGGGACGCAGGCGCTCGAGGCGCGGACGCAGGAACTCGCGGGCGGCGTCGGCGGTGCCGTGCCCGCGCGCATGCAGCAGTCGCGCGACCACCTCGGGCAACGACAGCGCCGAGGCGAGGGCCGCGACCTCCCCGGGGGCGACGGCGTGTGCGCCGACCCAGCGCGGCCGAGGGCGCGGGCGCCGGTCGC
>JANLSF010000266.1:0-4878 GCA_031362285.1 Gemmatimonadota bacterium
CACCACGGCCCACGTGACGCCGACAATCGCCTGTCCCTGCGCGAGGGAGCGGGCCAGGTCCACCTCGAGCGGGTAGACCGAGGCCACGTGGTTGACGAGCACGCCGGCGGTGCGTCCGTCCGGGGTGATCGGGGTGCGCCACTGGGCGTCGGTCAACCCGGCGGCATAGTCGCCGAGCGCCTTCGCACCGGCTTCGACACGATCGGCGAGGGCATTGGCGCGCTTGGACATGGTGGCTGCTCACTGAGAAGGGAAGCGAGTCGGCGACGGGCCGGCGCGCAGGGCGAATGTAAAGGCGACGGGAGGCTGCGACAGGGGGCAAGGGCGGCGGCGTGGATCGTGGCTGAGCCTCCCGAGCGTCCCACCCGCGGCGCGCTGAACCCGTATATTCGACGCCCATGGCCGAGTCGCTGGAGTCGCCGGAGTTCCCTGCGGGGCATCAGTTGGGGCGGTACACCGTGGTGCGCCTCCTGGGCCGCGGGGGCATGGGCGTGGTGTACGTGGCCCGCGACGAGCGACTGGGGCGCGAGGTCGCCCTCAAGCTGATCAGCGGCGTGAACGAGGAGGCCACCGTCGCGCGGTTCTGGCGCGAGGCGCGCGCGGCGGCGAGCGTGAGCCACCCCAACGTGTGCCAGGTGTACGAGGTGGAGGAGACGGAGGCCGGTGTGTGCCTCGCGATGGAACTGCTCGAGGGGGAGCCGCTCGACGTGCGGCTTGGGCGCGGCGCCCTGCTCCCGACCGAGGCGACGCGCATGGCGTTGGAGGTGCTGGCGGCGCTCGCCGCGCTGCACGCGCGCGGACTGGTGCATCGCGACATCAAGCCGTCCAACATCTTCTGCACCCGGCACGGCGTGAAGGTGCTGGACTTCGGGCTCGCCCGGACCAGTGCGGTGGCGATCAACGCGTCCGACTCGGACAGCGCGCCGCAAGTCACCCGAACGGGGCTCATCATGGGGACGCCGCGGTACATGGCGCCCGAGCAACTGAGTGGAGAGCCGCTCGACCATCGCACGGATCTCTACGCCGTGGGGGCCGTGCTGTTCGAGATGCTCGCGGGACGCCCGCCCTTCGCCGGCGCCACGGCGCTCGACCAGATGTACGCGACGATGCACGAGAACCCGCCCGCCCTGCAGGGCCCGCCCTTCGTCGTGGCCATGGACCGGGTGATCCGGCGGGCGCTCGAAAAGCAGCCGAAGGATCGGTTTGCCGATGCGGACGCGATGGCCCGCGAGCTCTCGGCGATCGACGTGACCGACGGGTCGGCCAACCTCGTGCCGGTGCGCGCGCTGGTGCGGCTGGTCGTGCCGCCGCTCCGCATGTTGCGGCCCGATGCCGACGCGAACTTCCTCGCCTTCGGTCTGGCCGACGCCATCTCCGGATCGCTCGCCACGCTTGGCGACATCGTGGTGCGCGCCACGTCGGTGGCGGCCTCATGGTCGGAGCCTGGTGCGGACCCGCGTCGGCTCGCCGCGCAGGCCGACGTGGACCTGGTGCTCGCCGGCAGTCTGCTCCGCTCGGGCGCGCAGTTGCGGGCGACGATCCAGCTCATCGAGGCGGGGACGGGCACGGTCCTCGGTGCGTCCACGGCCAACGGGACCATGGACGACATCTTCGCCCTTGAAGACGCGCTCGTGCAGTCCGCCCTCGAACTGCTGGCGCCTCACCGCGTGCAGCTCTCGGGCGACGTCGGGGCGGCGCGCCGCGACGTGCCGGCCAGCGGGCGCGCCTTCGAGCTGTTCCTGCGCGGCATCGAGCTCAACACCTCGCTGCCGCGCGCGCCCGAGGCGCGCGCCCTGTTCGCGGAAGCCGTCCAAGCGGACCCCCTGTTCGCGCCGGCGTGGGCCGCGCTCGGTCGCTGTCATCGCGTGGTCGGCAAGTACTTCGAGGATCGCCAGGAGAACGACCGGCAGGCGGAGGATGCCTTCCGCCGCGCGCTCGCGCTGTCGCCCGACCTGCCGATGGCGCATCGGTGGTTCACGCACCTGGAAGCGGAGCAGGGGCGGGCCGACCTCGCGGTGGCGCGCCTGCTCGGCCACGCCAAGGTGAATCGCAACGACGCGCAACTCTTCGCCGGCCTGGTGCACGCCTGCCGCTACGCCGGGCTGGTGGAAGCGTCGATCGCGGCACATGCCGAAGCGCGCCGGCTCGATCCCACCGTCCCCACCAGCGTCGAGTACTCGTTGATGCTGACGTCGGACGACGACCGGCTCTCGGCGCTCATCGGCACCGACGCGGCCGGCGTCCACCGGGACGCCTTCCTCGCCCTGCTCGTGCTTCGCGGCGACGACGCGCGACTGAAGGAGGCCTATGGCCGCATGGACGTCCCGTCGATGCAGTCCCGGTATGTCGTGACCCTCGAGGCCGCGTACCAGAGCGCCTTCGGCACGCCCGCGGAAGGGCGGCGCGCGCTCGACGTGGCCCTCGCGATCCACACGGACCCCGAGGCGTTCTTCCTGCTGACGTGCGGGAACATTCGCATTGGCGACACCGAGCGCGCCATGGCGTTGCTGCAGCAGACCGTCGCCGGCGGGTTCGTGCCGCTGCGGATGCTGGAGGAACACGCGCTGTTTGCGCCTATCCGCAGCCACGCGCACTATCCACCGCTCGTCGCCGATGCGCGCCGACGGGTGGCGATGGCGAAGGCGATCTTTGAACGAGGGAAGGGAGCCGAACTGGTCGGGCTCTGAGCGAGTCCTCTACGGAGTGTGTCTCATGGGACGGATCGCGCGCGCGGTACGGATCGGCGCCCTGATCGGCGCACTGCCGGTCGCAACGGCTTCGCTCGGCGCGCAGGTGGCGCGGCCCGCGCCGGTCAAGCTGGTCACGGCCATCAAGGCGGGACGGCTGATCGACGGCCGCGGCGGACCGCCGCTGATGAACGCCGTGATCCTCATCGAGGGGGAGCGGATCATGTCCGTGGGCGTGGGCCTGGCGATTCCGGCCGGCGCCCGGGTCATCGACCTCTCTCGCTCGACCGTGCTCCCCGGCCTGATCGACTGCCACACGCACATCACGGCAGCGCCGGGTGCGGCCGACAACCTGTTCCGGCGCAGCTTCGTGGATGCGGCCATCATCGCCCCCACGTATGCCAAGGCCACGCTTGACGCCGGCTTCACCACCATCCGCGACATGGGCGCGCCGCAGTTCGTGGACGTGGCGCTGCGGAACGCGATCAACCGCGGTGACATTCCGGGTCCCCGCATCGTGCCGGCGACGATGTACATCAGCGCCACCGGCGGTCACGGCGATGTGAACGGGCTCTCCCCGTACCTGCAGTTCGAGGTCATGGACGGCGTGGCCGACGGCGTCGATGCGATCCGCAGGAAGATCCGCCAGGCGGTCAAGTACGGCGCCGGCGTCATCAAGGTGATGGCGACGGCCGGGGCGATGTCGGAGGAGGAGTCGGTGGAGGCGGCGCTGTACACGCAGGCGGAGCTCGACGCCGCGGTGGACGAGGCGCGCATGTGGGGGCGTCGCGTGGGCGCGCATGCGCACGGCGCCGAGGGAATCAAGCGCGCCGTGCGCGCCGGCGTGGCCTCGATCGAGCACGGCACCTTCCTCGACGAAGAGGGCGCGCGGTTGATGGCCGAGCGCGGGACCTTCCTCGTGAAGGACTCGTTCGAGGATCGCTGGCTGCTCGAGCACGCCCCGGAGTTCGGCTACTCCAAGGTGATCATCGACAAGCTGGCGCTGATCGTGAAGGGGCACGAGGCGGCCTTCCGCCTCGCGAGGAAGCACAACATCAAGATCGCCTTCGGCTCGGACGCGGGCGACGTGCCGCACGGCACCAACGCGCGGCAGTTCCGCGACTTCATCGCGTGGGGGATGTCGCCCATGGACGCGATCCTCACGGCCACGCGCACGGCCGCCGAGCTGCTGGGCTGGAGTGCCGACGTCGGCGGAGTGGTGCCGGGCCTCTACGCCGATCTTATCGCGGTGCCCGGCGACCCGCTGGCGGATCCGATGCTGCTCGAGCGCGTGAGTTTCGTGATGAAGGGCGGGGTGATGGTGAAGCAGGAGGGGAGGTAGGCGCGCGCCAGGCGGCGCCATGCGGTCCGCGGACCACCAGCTGCAAGCCGGCGTGCGCGGCGAGCGAATCAGCCGGGCGCGCACTGGTGATGGTCGAGTCGAAGCCGATCAGGGCGCCGTCCACCCTTTTCAGCATCGCACCGAACGCCGCGACCGCTCGCTCGTTGCGGTCGTCGGGCACGCCCCGCGTGGGACGACCGGTGTGGAGCCAGACGGTCGCGGGGTCGTTCGAGAACAGCGGACCGGCGTGCGTCCGGGCGTGGGCGAGTTGTGGCGCTGACCGCACGGCCGGGGCGGCCAGGTCACCGCCGTCGTCACGATACTCGGGCAACGCCTCCTGCAGCGCCTCGACGGAGCCCCAGCCCCAGGCGCCAAGAATGACCGCGGACGCAATGGCCGCCAGACGAGGCGCCTGCCGCATCCAGCGCACGTAGGCGAGGGCGACAGCCATCGTGAACAGCAGGATCAGCGGCGAAAGCAGGCGCTCGTCGAGCGGGATGTCGCCGTCGGCCAGGAGGCGCGAGGCGGCCACCACGGCAACGTAGGGAACCGCGACGAGCGCGAGCGCGCGGAGTAGCGCGTGGTCGGGCGACGTGTTCTGCTCGGCGTGACGCGTGCGCGCGAGGCGCACGAGGAGCGCGATGGCCACGGCGCCCGCAGCGACCGCCGTGATGGCGGCGAGGGTCGTCGACTCGATGCCCGGAGCCAGCCACCGGGTGACCGTCGTCGCGCCGTCTTGCAGTGTTGCCGGCAGTCCGGTGAGAAAGAGCGCTGAGTGCCGGATGGGCGCGCCCTCCGGCCGCGCGGCGCGGCTGAGCAGCCAGGCGGCCATCGCGACGACGGGAATCG
>JANLSF010000275.1:0-4367 GCA_031362285.1 Gemmatimonadota bacterium
CAGGATCGGCTCTGGGCACGGATCGAGCTGCCGCCTCCCCGAAGACTTATACCGCGTTACTGGGTACATACAAGGCACAGAGGCACGGAGGACTGCGAGACGGACAACGTCAACCCCTTTGTTTTGTTCTGCGTGCGGGACGAAGGGCGGCCCGCATACGAATCCTTCAAGAAAAAGTTCCTGGCAGTTCTCGC
This sequence comes from Gemmatimonadota bacterium, assembly GCA_031362285.1. Taxonomy (GTDB): domain Bacteria; phylum Gemmatimonadota; class Gemmatimonadetes; order Gemmatimonadales; family Gemmatimonadaceae; genus JACPPC01. The sequence continues at coordinate 195 of JANLSF010000275.1, forward strand.
GGTTCTCCGTGCCTCTGCGCCTCTGTGGTGTAGCTGTGGTGTAGCTCCTGGAGCGCACCGCGGCTCCAGCACATAGCTTTCCCGGCATGGCAGATCGCATCCGCACCCGCTTCCTCGTCATCGGGAGCGGCGTCGCCGGCCTCCACACCGCCTGGCGCGCCTCCACCGCGGGCGACGTCATGGTGCTCACCAAGCGGACCCTGTTCGACTCGGCCACCGCGTGGGCCCAGGGGGGGATTGCCGCCGCGCTCGGCGCGGGCGACTCGCCGGAACTGCATCGCGATGACACGCTCGCCGCCGGTGCGGCCCTCTGCGACGCGGCGGCTGTGGAAGTGCTGGTGGAAGAAGGGCCGGCGCGCGTTCGCGAATTGCACGCCGCCGGCGCCCGCTTCGACCTCGATCCCCGCGGCCGCCTCAAGCTTGGCAAGGAGGCCGCGCACTCGCGTTCGCGGATCGTGCATGCCCAGGGCGACCAGACCGGCGCCGAGGTGCAGCGCACCCTGATGGCGCGCGTGGCCGAGTCGAAGCGGGTCACGGTGCTCGAGTATGCGCGCGTCCTCGAGTTGATCATCAGCGAGGATCGGTGCGTGGGAGTCCGCGCCTCGGTGGAGGGGCGCGCGGTGGAGATCATTGCCGACGCCGTGGTGCTGGCCGCCGGCGGACTCGGGCAGCTCTACCGCTACACCACCAATCCCGTGGTCGCCACCGGCGACGGGTATGCCATCGCGCACCGGGGCGGCGCCAAGCTGGCCGACATGGAATTCGTGCAGTTCCACCCCACCGCCCTCGAGACGGCGGAGAACCCGCTGGCGCTCATTTCCGAGGCCGTGCGCGGCGAGGGCGCGCGGCTGGTGAACGATCGCGGGCAGCGATTCATGACGAGCCGCCACAAGCTGGCCGAGCTCGCCCCGCGCGACATCGTGGCCCGCGAGATCTTCCGCCAGAAGGCGGACGGCCATCGCGTCTTCCTCGATTCGCGGAAGCTCGGGCGCGGCTTCCAGCGCCGCTTCCCGGGGATCTTCACCATCTGCCGCGCGCGCGGCATCGACCCGTCGACGGAGCTCATTCCGGTCACGCCGGCGGCGCACTACATGATGGGCGGGGTGGTGGTGGACCTCACGGGCCGCTCGTCGGTGCCGGGGCTGTACGCCGTGGGTGAGGTGTCGCGCACCGGGGTGCATGGCGCCAACCGGCTGGCGTCGAACTCGCTGCTCGAGGGGCTGGTGTTCGCCGAGCGCGTGGCGCGCGACATGATCACGACGCCCAAGCTCCTGGCCATGCCCCGGAAGGGGAGCTGGAGCGTGCCCGTGCTGGTGGACCGCGGCGCCGCGCAGGTGGCGGCCGATCGGGTGCGGCAGGTGATGTGGGATCATGCCGGCATCGACCGCACCGCGCGCGGACTGCGCGACGCCATGGAGCAGCTCGACGAGATCGACGACCTGCTCCCGGTGGGCGCCACCGAGGAGGCCAACATGGTCGAGACGGCGCGGCTCATCGTGGAGAGCTCGCTCATGCGGAAGGAGAGCCGCGGCGGGCACTACCGGAGCGACTTCCCGCACCAGAAGCGGAAGTGGAAGGGGAAGCACATCGAGTGGTAGGGTAGGCGCCGCCGCACCCCGCGAATGATCCCCGGGCCGGGGGATTCCCTATTGCCTTCCGGATTCGAGCGTCCCACCTTCGAACGAGACCTCGTGTACGGAGGGAGCCTTGGTCAAGCGACGGGTTCGACGCATCGGGATGCTGCTCGCGATACCGGGGCTGTGGGCGCTGTCCGGCTGCACGGGGATCATGCGTCGGCCACCATCCAGCATCGAACCGGACCGTACGGCGGTGCGTTCGGTGCAGCTTCGGGACAGCTCGGTGGTGACGTTCAAGTCCGCGGCAACCCTGCATGGTGACTCGCTCGTGGGCGAAACGGAGAAGGGACGTGTTGCCGTGCCGGTGTCGCAGGTCGTGTACGCGGACGTGATCGCCATCGACACTTTCCAGACGGTGTTCTGGAGCGGCGTCGTCGTCGTGGTAGTCGTCGGGATCTATCTTGCGTTCCGCAACTCGTATCGTCCGACCTTCAACTTGGGTCCTCGGTACTGACCCGGGCCGATGGCCTCCGGACAACCCCGGCACGATCGGCGACACGCGCCCATCCGTACTCCCCGCCGTCCGCGCTATCTTTGTGCGCATGGCCACTGCCGCCGCTCCCTCCGGGCTGTCCGAGCTCCACCAGGAGATCCGCGCCCTCGCGAAGGCCAAGAACGCGGTCATCCTCGCCCACAACTACGAGCGCGCCGAGATTCAGGATGTCGCCGACTACGTGGGCGACTCGCTCGGCCTCTCGCGCGAAGCCGCGAAGACCCCGGCCGACGTCATCGTCTTCTGCGGCGTGCACTTCATGGCCGAGACGGCGGCCATCCTGTCGCCCACCAAGACGGTGCTGCTCCCCGACATGGCCGCCGGCTGTTCGCTGGCCGACACGATCACGGCCGAGCAACTGATCGCGTGGAAGGCCGAGCACCCGGGCGCGGTGGTCGTGTCGTACGTGAACACGAGCGCGGCGGTGAAGGCCGAGAGCGACTGGTGCTGCACCTCGGGCAATGCGATCGAGGTCATCAACGCCATCCCGGCCGACAAGGAAATCCTCTTCCTCCCCGACATGTTCCTCGGCGCGCACGTGCGCCGCGTGACGGGGCGCGAGAACATCCACGTGTGGATGGGGGAGTGCCACGTGCACGCCGGCATCGATCCGGAGCACATCAACCGGCAGCGCGCCGCGCACCCGGGGGCGGAGTTCCTCATCCACCCCGAGTGCGGCTGCGCCACGCCGGCCGTCGAGGCTGTGAGCGCGGGCGCGATCTCGGCCGAGGGGGTGCACATCCTCTCCACCGAGGGGATGATCCAGCGCCCGGCCCAGTCGAGCAACGACACCTTCATCGTGGCCACCGAAGTCGGCATCCTGCACCGCCTCCGCAAGGCCAACCCGACCAAGACGTTCATCGCCGCGAACGACCATGCGGTGTGCGCGTTCATGAAGGTGACGACGATGGCCAAGGTCAAGCGCGCCCTCGAGACGCTGACGCACCGCGTGACCGTGCCGGCCGACGTGGCCGCGCGGGCGAAGCAGGCGCTCGACCGGATGGTGAGCGTGGGCGGGTCGAAGGCGGCCGCGCCGCCGCGCGATCCGGGCGAGTAGCTGTCATGCGCGGAGTGACCCGATGAGCGACGACGCCCCCAGGCGCATTTCGCGTTCCATCACGCCGCTCTCCACGCCCGCGGTGGACCTGGGTTCGACGCTCCGCTTTCCGATCAAGCCCGACGCCCTCACCGCGCTCGTGCGTGCGGCCCTCGACGAGGACCAGGCGCAGCAGGACATCACCTCGATCGCCACCATCACCAAGGAAGCGCGCACGCGGGCGCGGCTCGTGGCCCGCGCGAACGGCGTGCTCTCGGGCGTGGCGCTGGCGATCGAGGCGTTCCGGCAGCTCGACCCCAAGGTGACGGTGCGCGTGGACGCCGAGGATGGCACGCCGCTCGCGCGCGGCACGAGCGTGCTGTTCGTGAGCGGGCATGCCCGCGGCATTCTCGGTGCGGAGCGCGTGGCGCTCAACTACCTGCAGCGGCTCTCCGGCGTGGCCTCGCTCACCGCGAAGTACGTGGAGGCGGTGCAGGGGACCGGCGCCCGGATCCTCGACACGCGCAAGACGACCCCCGGGTGGCGCCACCTCGAGAAGTACGCCGTGCGCTGCGGCGGCGGCACCAACCACCGGATGGACCTCGCGGCCGCGGTGCTCATCAAGGACAACCACCTCGCCGCGCTGCATGGGGACGTGCGCTCGGCGGTGGATCGCGCGCGGGCAATCGCGAGCGCCGGCACGACGGTGGAAATCGAGTGCGACACCCTCGAGCAGGTGGATGCGGCGGTGGCGGCGCGCGCCGACATCGTCCTCCTCGACAACATGTCGCTCGACCAGCTGCGCGAGGCGGTGCAGCGCATCGGTGGACGCGCGAAAAGCGAGGCGAGCGGCGGCGTGCGACTGGAGACGGTGCGCGCGATCGCCGAGACCGGGGTCGACTTCGTGTCGGTGGGGGCGCTCACGCACTCGGCGCCGGCGCTCGACCTGGCGCTCGACTTCGAATAGGAGTTGCGGAGCGGGGAAGGGGCTGGCTCGGCGGAGGCGA
>JANLSF010000282.1:0-1622 GCA_031362285.1 Gemmatimonadota bacterium
CTTCAGTTCGTCGATGTCGGCGCCGGCAATCCACGAGTCGGCCTTGCCCGAGAGGAGCACGGCGGCCTTGATGCTGGTGTCGCGCTGCAGCCGTTCCATGAGCGGCGCAAACTCGCCGCGCACGGTGCGCCCAGCGTGTTCTGCGCGTGCCCCGCAACGTCCATGGTGATCACGGCAATGCCGTCCATCACCTCGGTGGCCAGGATCGGTGTGGTCATGGTCAGGCGCGCTCCACCACCATGGCGTGGCCGAGGGCTCCGGCCGCGCACACGGTCATGAGCCCGAACTGCCCGCCGCGCCGCTTGAGTTCGTGGCAGAGCGTGGTGAGGATGCGCGCCCCCGTGGCCCCGAACGGATGGCCGATCGAGAGCGATCCGCCCATCACGTTGAGCCGGGCACGGTCCACCTCGCCCACCGCCCGTCCGTAGCCGGCGCGCTTCCCCCACGCATCGCTCGCGAGCCCCTGGATGTTCGACAGCACCTGCGCCGCGAACGCCTCGTGCATCTCCACCAGGTCCATGTCCTTGAGGGTGAGCCCGGCGCGGTCGAGCGCGACGGGGGCGGCGAGCACCGGCGCCTGCAGCAACTGCTCGTTCGGGTCGAGCGCCGCATACGCGTACGACCGGATGTAGCCGATGGGCTCGTAGCCCCGCGCCTTGGCCACGTCCTCGCGCATGAGCAGCACCGCCGAGCCGCCGTCGGTGAGCGGGCTGGCGTTGCCGGCGGTCACCGAGCCGTAGCGGCGGTCGAACACCGGCTTGAGCGCCGACAACGCCTCGATCGTGGTGTCCTCTCGGATGCCGTTGTCGCTCGTGACCACCGTTTCGTAGCGGGGCCCCACGTACACCGGGGCGATCTCCGCAGTCAGCCGTCCATCCTTGGTGCCCGCAGCGGCGTTCCGGTGCGACGCGTAGGCGAAGGCGTCCTGCGCCTCGCGGCTGATGCCGTTCATCTTGGCCATCTTCTCGGCACTCACCCCCATGCTCTCCCCCGTGGTGGGCTCGGCGATGGCTGGGGTGATCGGGATCAGGTCGCGAGGGCGGATCTTGGCGAGCGCCTGCACCCGACCGGCGAGCGTCTTGGCCCGGCTCGCGGCCACCAGCGCATCGCTGAACCCGCGCGAGTGGAGGATCGGCACGTTGGAGAGTGCTTCGGCCCCGCCGGCGATGATCGTGTCGTAGTGGCCAAGCACGATCTGGTCGGCGGCGTTGGTGATCGCCTGGTTGGCCGAGGCGCAGGCCCGCGACACGGAGTAGGCGTCGAGCGTCTTGGGGAAGAGCGGCATCAGCGACACTTCGCGCGCGATGTTGGGCGCCACGACGTTCGGCACCACGGTGCCGTAGACGATGGACTGGACCAGGGCCGGGTCGAGGTTGGTGCGCTGCACCAGCTCCCCCACCGCCAGCTTGCCGAGCTCGATGGCACTCAGGTGCTTGAACACCGTGCCGGAGCGGACGAAGGGGGTGCGGACACCGGCCACCACGGCCACGCGTCGCCCCGGAGTGCCATAGGGGATCATGCCGGGAAACGTAGGGTGTAGGGGGAGCCCCGTCCAAGGCCGTTCAGGTACCTTTCCCCCCATGCCCGGCCCCCGCCGCGCCGAGGAACTGGCGCGCCTCGAC
>JANLSF010000078.1:0-3088 GCA_031362285.1 Gemmatimonadota bacterium
CGCCGAAGTCCGCCCAGCCAACGACGACGGAGCCGTTGGCGGAGGCCGCGGCCGTGGTGCTGCTGGCGGCGCCGTTGCCGTAGGTGTCGTACATCCCCGTGGGCAGTGTCCAGACAAACGGGGCGCTGACGCCGCCGATACCGCCAGACATGAGGCTGCTGCCGACGGCGGTGGAGCCGTCCGCGCTGACGCCATAGCCCTGGCTGTAGGAGACGGTGGCGCCCAGATGGCCCAACCCCGAGAACGTGGCCTGGGCCATCGCCGCGCCCGAAGCGCTCAACATCACCCCCAGATACACCTGACGCATGGCATAACTCCCGGCCGCAAGCAGTCTACCAGATACGCCCGGAATTGCCCGCGCTTTCTGGGGACGCAGCCGGGCCTGGGATCAACGATTGCACCCTATCGCGAACCGGTTCAAATAACACTGGAAGTCGTTGGCCGTCAGGACGGGGTTCGCCGTGCTCCCATCGCAGTTGGCGTACGGGTCACGCGCGGCGAACTTGTTCAGGAAGCACTGGAAGTCGTTGGCGGAGAGGCCACCGGAGCCGTCGCAATCCGTCTGGCAGGGAAGCGGCGCGGCCACCAAGTGCACCGTGTACTGGGTGCAGCCGATCACCTGGCTCTGCGAGGTGATGCCCAGCCGCGGGAACGGGTTGGCGGGGTCGATGGCCACAACCCCGCTGGTGTAGGGGTGCGGGTCGGCGATGGGTGAATCCGCGACCACGAGCGTGAGGTTGAGTTCCTGCGTGACGGCGACCTCGCCGCCGATCCGATACGTTCCCGCGCCGACCACGAGAATGGCTCCCTGCGGCATCAACGCGGTCCATTGCGCGCCGCTGAGCGCGTACGTATCAAACAAGGGGTTCTGGTTCACTCGCGTCAGCGTGAACGTGCCGGCCAGCGGCCCGATGTCCGCGTGCGGCGGGCAGGCGCACGGGCCCAGGCAATACTCGATCTGGAGGGTGCTCCCGGGTTGGAGTTGATACAGAATGCCCTGCGCACGAGCGGAAACACACACCCCGCAGAGCACGGTCGCCGCGATCAACAGTCGGTTCATGACGTGACCTCCGTATGGCTCAACCCAATTCTGCCAGAACGCGGCCCTTGAATCAAGTGCAATCTGAAGCCGGTGGGCGCTTCGGCTGGGGTGAACTCTTCCCTAACACAAACCCACCCCCCTCAAACCCCACCACAACCTCATCCCCCGCTCCAAACTCGCCCTCCAGGATCTTCGACGCCAACGGATTCTCGATCCGCTGTTGGATCGTCCGCTTGAGAGGGCGGGCGCCGTACGCCGGGTCCCAGCCTTCGCTGGCGAGTTGGTCCTTGGCTTCCTCGCTCAGTTCGAGTTTCATGTCGCGCTCGGCCAGGCGCTGGCGCAGCCGGCTCAGTTGGATCTCGGCGATCCGGCCCATCTGATCTCGCTTGAGTTGGTGGAACACCACGATCTCATCAATACGGTTCAAGAGTTCGGGGCGCATGAACTGGGCCCCGCCCATCGCCTGCTGGGCCTTGATGATCGCCTCGGTTACCTGCTTGGGGATGCCGGTCTGCTTGCCTACTTCCTCGGCCGCGGCCGCCGCGGGGCCGCGACGCAGGAGGTCGCGCACCGCGGCCTCGATCTCCCAATCTTCCGCGCCAGAGGCCGCGAGTTCCTGGAGCATCTGGCTCCCGAAGTTGCTGGTCATCACGATGATCGTGTTCTTGAAGTCCACGGTGCGGCCCTGGCCGTCGGTGAGGCGGCCATCGTCAAGCACCTGCAGAAGGACGTTGAACACCTCGGGGTGCGCCTTCTCGATTTCATCCAGCAGCACAACGCCATAGGGGCGCCGGCGCACGGCCTCGGTCAGCGCTCCACCCTCTTCGTAGCCGATGTATCCCGGCGGAGCGCCGATCATCCGCGCCACCGAGTGCTTCTCGCCGTACTCGCTCATGTCGATGCGGACCATCGCCTCTTCGGTGTCGAAGAGGAACTCGGCCAGCGACTTGCACGTCTCGGTCTTGCCGACCCCCGTCGGGCCCAGGAACAGGAAACTGCCGATCGGTCGGTTCGGATCGCCAAGGCCGGCGCGCGAACGCCGCACCGCATCGGCCACGGCCTTGAGCGCGTGCTCCTGACCGATCACGCGCTTGCCCAGGCCCGCTTCCATGCGCGTCAGTTTCTGCCGCTCACCCTCGACCAGCCGGCTGACGGGAATCCCCGTCCACGCGCCCACCACCTCGGCGATCTGCTCGGCATCAACTTCTTCGCTCACCATCGCGTCGCCGCGGCTCTTCTGCTCCGCGAGCATCTTCTCGGCTTCCTTGAGCTGGTTCTCCAGGTCGCGCATCTCGCCATAGCGGATTCTTGCTGCCCGCTCCAGCTCACCCTTGCGCTGGGCCTGCTCGAGCTCGGTCTGCTTGGAATCCATCTGCGCCTTGATCGCTTTCACCGCGTCGAGCTCTTTCTTTTCCTGCTCCCACCGCGCCGTCAGCGCCCGGTTCTTCTCCTGCAGTTCCGACAACTCGCGCTCAATGCGATCAAGTTCGCGCCGCGTCCCGTCTTGGGTGGCCTGCCGCTCCGCGCCGGCTGTCCGCTCGCCTCGGAGAGTCGAGCCACCCTCGATCTTCAGCGCCTCCCGCTCGATCTCCAGTTGCATGATCCGCCGACGCAGCTCATCCAGCTCCGTCGGCATCGAGTCGTTCTCGATCCGCAGCCGAGAGCCCGCCTCGTCGATCAGGTCGATCGCTTTGTCCGGCAGGAATCGGTCCGCGATGTAGCGGTGGCTCAGCGTGGCCGCGGCCAGGATCGCCTCATCCAGGATCCGCACGCCGTGGTGCGCCTCGTACCGCGCCTTCAATCCGCGCAGGATCGCCACCGTCTCCTCCACGCTCGGCTGATCCACCATCACCGGCTGGAACCGCCGCTCGAACGCCGGGTCCTTCTCGATGTGCTTGCGGTACTCGTCGAGTGTCGTGGCGCCGATGCAGCGGAGCTCGCCCCGCGCCAGGGCCGGCTTGAGCAGGTTCGCCGCGTCGTTGCCCCCCTCGGCCGCGCCGGCGCCGATGACCGTGTGCAGTTCGTCGATGAACATGATCACGTTGC
>JANLSF010000349.1:0-6116 GCA_031362285.1 Gemmatimonadota bacterium
CGCGACCGGTCCCGAGGTCCGGACCCACGTGAGGTCGGTCTGCCAGATCGCGTTGAGGCGCGTGGTCGCGTTCCGGTAGGCGCCAAGCTGAAGGGTGCGGGCCACCCCATCCACCGCGCTCGCGGCGTACACGTTCTGGTACGACTTGTCGTAGTCACCAACGAGCAGCCGGCTCTCGAGGCGCGTGGCGTTCGCCCACGCATGTGTCAGCGCGATGGTGCCGAGCCGCGCCGTGACGGCCGAGCGACTCGCGTCGGGATCGCCGAAGAAGGTGCGCGCCACGCCGGCCCCCAGGTCGAGTGGCGCGCCTGCCAGCGAGGGAACGCCGCGGTCGGCCGTTCGCGTATCGCGAAAGTGCTCAAAGCCGAGCCGCCAGCGCGTGCGTGGCCCGCTCTGCCAGGACAGCGTGGGGGCGAGTCCTTCGCGACGCGAGGTGACGCCCGCGCGGAAGCTGTCATCCTGCTCGAGTACGCCGTTCACCCGCGCGGCGAGCGAGGGCGTCAGGGCATCGCCGATGTCGCCGGTCACCCGGCGTTCGTTCCACGCGCCTCCCTGCACCTCGACCCCGCGCACCGGTGTCCCGTCGGCCTGCTTCGTGACGCGATTCAGGATGCCGCCCGCACCGCCGCGTCCGAAGATCATGGCGTTCGGGCCCTTGATCGCCTCCACCCGCTCGACGTTGTAGAGGTCGCGGAAGTACTGGACGTCGTCGCGCAGTCCGTCCACGAACAGGTCACCGGTGGAGGTGTTGCCGCGCAGCACCGGCGCGTCGCGATTCCCCTCACCGTGCGACATGCCGATCCCGGGGAGATAGCGGACGACGTCGGCCAGTGATCGCATGGCGCGGTCGCGCATCAACGCCCGGTCAACGACGGACACGGCCTGCGGCACGTCGAGCAGCGGCGTGTCGGTGCGCGTCGCGGTCCGGCTGCGCTTGGTCAGGTAACCCACCGAAGGCGACAGGGCGGCGGCGCGGATGGTATCGGCTCGCAACCGCGTGGTGTCGCGGCGGGGTTCGGTGGTCTGTGCGGCGGCAGGGCGGGCGCTGAGGGTGCCGAGCGTCAGGGCGACCAAGCGGAGCAGGGCGAGTGACCGTCGGAGCAAGGGCATCGTGTGACGAGCGGGAATCAGGGAGTCGCAGTCAAATGAGAATTATTCTCAGATACTGTAACTTGATTTTATACAACGGCTTCCCGTGCTGTCAATGCGGCGGCTAGTTTTTGTTGATGGCGCTACCGCCCCTCCTCGCGGCACCGTCTGCCCTCGCTGAAGGTGCCAAGGTGGCCCACTACACCGCGCACGTTGTCTGGACCCGGGGCGAGCAGCCGTTCACCGACAACCGGTACAGCCGGCGTCACACGATCCGCTTCGACGGCGGCGCGGAGGTGGCCGCTTCCTCGTCACCGCACCTGGTCCGCGTGCCGATGTCGGACCCCGCCGGCGTGGACCCCGAGGAGGCCTTCGTGGCCTCGCTGTCGAGCTGCCACATGCTCTGGTTCCTGGGGATCGCGGCGCGCGAACGGTTCCTGGTGGACCGCTACGAGGACCAGGCCGAGGGGGTGCTCGCGAAGAACGCGGCCGGCAAGCTGGTCATGACCGTCGTGACGCTGCGTCCGGCCGTCACCTGGGGTGGCGCGCCGCCACCCTCGCGCGCCCAGCTCGAGGCCATGCACCACGAAGCGCACGCCGAGTGCTTCATCGCCAACTCGGTCACCACCGACGTGCGCTGCGAGTTCGTCTCGATGAACGAGGCCTGACCCGTGACCCACTTCGTCGTCCGCACCGACATCGCCGCCGCGCCCGAACGCGTCTGGCAGGTGATGTCCGACATCGAACGGTGGCCCACCTGGACCGCCTCCATCGCCAGCGTGCGATTGAACAGCTCGATGTCGCCGGGCATGGGCTCGGGCGTGCGCATCCGGCAGCCGCTGCTCTTCCCCGCCACCTGGATCATCATCGCGTGGGAGCCGGGGCGGGGGTTCGACTGGGTGTCGCACAGCATGGGGGTGCGGGCGGTGGCCTCGCACGCGATTGCCGCCACCCCCGGCGGCAGCACGGTGACCCTCACGCTGACCTTCGAGGGAGTCCTCGCGCGGCCGGCGGGGTTCCTCGGCGGGCCCCTCACGCGCTACTACATGCAGACGGAAGCGAACGGCCTGAAGGCCGCGAGCGAGCGCACCTCAAGCCTTCCCGACCTGCCCCCGCGCTAGCAGCGCGGGTACGTCGGGTCCTGTCCCGCGATGGCCGGCCGGTCCTTCCGCTCGCTGATCGCCCACATCACGTCGTGGATGAACCGCCCCAGCCGCGCGGCATGGTCGTACTCGATGTACTGCGGCTCGTCGGTCGCCTGGTGATAGTCCAGCGCGTATCCCAGCGAGAAGTACGTCACCGGCACCTCTTTCTGCACGTACGCCACCTGGTCGCTGCGGCAGAACCGATTGAGCGGGTTCTCGCGCACATCCCAGCTCTTGTCGATCGCCATCGGCTCGGCGCGCGTCGCGTTCACCGAGTCGATGATGTCGCCGAACTCGCGCGACAGGCGGCGTGACCCCAGCATCTGCACCGAATTCGGGCCGCCGAACTTCACCTGCTCGGCGCGCCCCTTGCCCAGCATGTCCATGTTGTGCGCCGCCACCACCTGGTTGAGCGGAATGGTGGGGTGGCTCGTGAACCAGAAGGAGCCGAGCAGCCCGGCCTCTTCGCCCTGGTGCGAGATGAAGACGATGGAGCGGGCCGGCTTCTCGCTGGCGAACCTCTCGGCGATCTCGAGCATCACCACCGTGCCCGAGCCGTCGTCGTCGGCCCCGTTCATGATCGAGTCGCGGCGCGGCGGACGGATGGAGCGGGCGTAGGCGATGAGCGAATCGATGCGGCGCTGCTGGTCGGCGGTGGGACGGCACACGGGGTCGTTCGCCCCCTGGCGGCGCGTGACGCTGTTCACCGCGCGCAGCGAGTCGTGGTCGACGGCGACCGTGTTGGTGCCCACGTGGTCGTTGTGCGCGCCCACCAGCACGTACTCGGCGGCGCGGGCCGGGTCGGAGCCCGGGAGGATCGCGATCACGTTGCGCGCCGGGAACGGCGACATCTTGAAAGCGTAGTCCCAGCGTGCCGTGATCGGCGCGCCGGCGGCACCGACGGCGAGACCGCTCACCGGCGCGTTGAACAGCCGCGTGGCGGCCGCGGTGGAGATCGTGGCGCCCGCCATCATCGGTCCCGTGGGCGGGGTGGGCTGCATGGCCATGCGGCTCGCGAACACCGCGCTGACGAGCGAGGCCGGCAGCGCCTCGAGTCCCACGATCAGCACGCCGGCCGCGCCGGCGTCGAGGGCCCGGCGGTCGCGCACGAGCGGGGCGACAGGCACCGCAGCCGGGCGCGAGGCGTTGAGCGCCGCTTGTGAGGCCTCGAGCTTGATGGCGGCGGCCGCACCGAACCGGTCGGGCACCGAGTCGCAGCGCAGCATGGCGGGCGTGGGCCGCGCGATGAGCATGCCCGGGGCCGACGGGCTGGCGAGGAACACCGCGACCTTGCCGCGGAAGAGCGCCGGATCGAGCGCGACCGAGGTGTCACCCCAGCGGCCGGCGAACACGGTGGCCACGTTCGACAGGTTGGCCGTGAAGCCGATCGAGGCGGCGCGGTTCGGGGTGATGGGGATCCACTCGGACACGCTGGCGAGCGGCGAGCCCGCCACGATCAACTGCGACGAGGCACTGTCGAAGCCGAGCGGGCCGAATGGCAGCTCCTGGAACCAGGTGCCGTTCTCGCCGGCGGGCTTGAGCCCCAGCCGCTTGAACTCGGAGGCGACGTACGCCGTCCCCTTGAAGTTGCTGGCCTCACCGATGCGGCGACCGAGCATCGAGTCGTCGGCAAACTGGTAGAGCCGCGTGCGCAGGTCATTGGCGGTGATGTCGGCCACGGTGGCGCGGGGCGCCCACGTCTTCGGGCCCTCGTCGGGCCAGACCACCTTGTCGCCCTTGGCCGCCTTGGCGGCGGGCTTCGACTGGGCGAGGACGAGCGCCGGGGCGCAGGCGAGGAGGGCGGCGAGGCGAATCAGGTGGCGCACGAGGTTGCTCCAGCAAAACCGGTGGGCGAAGGCGCGTAGAGGTGGAGGCAATCTGGGTGGTGCGCGACAGGCGCGGCAAGGCGACCATCCCCCTCTGGCTGGCGGTGCTCCGCCATGCGGGGCAACTTTACGGGACGAACCTCCCCTTCCCCAAGTCGAGCCACCGATGCGCCGTCCCGTCGCCGTTGTCCTGAGCGTTCTCGTCGCCGCGTTGGCCTGCGAAAAGCCGGCCACTCCCGACACGGCGCTGACCAAGCGCGAGTCGGGCCGCTCACGCGAGGCGCGCGTCACCACCGCCGACTCGGCGATGGTCGTATCGGCATCGCCGTTTGCCACCAACGCCGGACTCGCGGTACTCAAGAGCGGCGGCAACGCGGTGGACGCCGCGGTGGCCGTGGCGATGACGCTGGCGGTCACCTACCCGGCGGCCGGCAACATCGGCGGCGGCGGCTTCATGGTGGCGCGCATCAACGGGAAGAACGTGGCGCTCGACTTCCGCGAGTCGGCCCCCAAGGGCGCGACGCGCGACATGTACCTCGACTCCGCCGGCAACGTCACGCAGAAGGGGGTCACGGGCGCCCTCGCGGCCGGCGTGCCGGGCTCGGTGGCCGGGCTGTACGAAGCGCACAAGAAGTTCGGCAGCAAGCCGTGGGCCGAGTTGCTCAAGACGGCGATCACCCTCGCCGACTCCGGCTTCGCGATCGACACCGCCTTCAGCGACGACGACGAGGGCGGGGCCAAGCGGCTCGGCCTCGACTCGACGAGCGCGAAGCTGTTCCTGAGGGATGGCAAGTTCCTTCCCGTGGGCGCCACGTGGAAGGCGCCCGGACTCGCCGCCACGCTGCGCCGCATTGCCGAGAAGGGGCGCGACGGCTTCTACCTCGGTGAGACGGCCGACCTGATCGTCGCCTCGATGAAGGCGGGGGGCGGCATCATCACGCACGCCGACCTCAAGGGGTTCCAGCCGATCTGGCGCACCCCGGTGGAGTTCGACTACCGCGGCCATCATGTCATCTCGATGCCGCCGGTGTCGTCGGGCGGACTCACCCTGGGCCTCATCCTCGGCATCCTCGAGCACAAGGACCTCGCGTCGCTCGGCTGGCGGTCTGCGCAGTCGATCCACGTACTGGCCGAAGCGGAGCGTCGTGCGTTCGCGCGCCGCAACACGCTGCTTGGCGATCCAGCGTTCGTGAAGATCCCGGTGGCGTCGTTCCTGTCAAAGGACACCGCCACGCGGCTGGCCGCCGAGATCGGCGACAAGTCGAGCGGCAGCGCGCCGTCGGTGCCGGGCAAGGACAAGCGCCACACGACGCACTTCTCCGTGGTGGACGCCAGGGGGAACGCGGTCGCCATCACCACCACCATCAACGAGAGCTACGGCTCGGCGTTCTCGGTGGCCGGGGCGCAGTTCCTGTTGAACGATGAGATGGACGACTTCACCTCGAAGCCGGGGGCGGTGAACGCGATGGGGCTCGTGCAGGGCTCGACCAACGAGATCGCGCCGGGGAAGCGGATGCTCTCGAGCATGACGCCGACGATCGTGCTCGACCCGTCGGGGGCGCCGCTGCTCGTGGTGGGCGCGGCCGGTGGCGCGTACATCATCACCGGGGTGGAGCACGTGATCGTGAGCGTGATCGACTATCACCAGTCGCTTGGCGCGGCGATGGCCGCCCCGCAGTTCCACCACCAGGACAACCCGGATTCGCTCGTCGTGGAGAAGGTCCTCTGGGGCGATTCGGCGCGCGTCTTCATGGCGCCGCTCGGGCACGGCGTGAAGGTCTCGCCGTGGGGGAGCCTCGCCAACGTTCAGGGGATCCACCGCGACGGGAAGGTGTGGCGCGGGGTGAGCGAGCCGCGGGGCTTCGGGCTGGCGGCGGGGTACTAGCACGTTCGACTGGTGACGGCGGGCGCGGGGGTGGGGTATGGCTGGATGACCGACGCTCGTGCCCGCCACGCTTCTACCGGATCCACGCCGATGACCCTTCCCCGCTTCCTCCGCCTGCCGATCGCGGCGCTCGCCCTCGCGGCCTGCGCGGGCGACGCCAGCTCGATCCTC
>JANLSF010000810.1:0-1909 GCA_031362285.1 Gemmatimonadota bacterium
GGCGGGGATATTGCGGGCGACGGTGAGCACGTGACGATCGCGGGCCTGGTCACGGCGCTCCGCCCTGACTACTACGTCGACGAGCAGGCCGCCCGAGACGCCGTGCGATCCGGCGGGTCGTTCAACGCCGTCCACATGCGCGCGGGGGTCAAGGTCGACTTTTTCGTGGCGGGAGCCGACGCGTTCGAGCATGAGCGGCTCCGCTCGCGCATCGCGGTGCCGGTGAGCGTGGCGCCCCTGCGGACGCTGTGGATCGACACCGCCGAGCACACGCTCCTGCGCAAGCTGGAGTGGTACCGGCGGGGCGGCGAAGTCTCCGATCGGCAGTGGCGCGACGTGCTGGCGATCGTCGCGCTGCAGGGTGAGGCGCTCGACCGTCGCGAGCTGGCGCGCTGGGCCTCGGTGCTCGGGGTGGCTGACTTGCTCGCGCGGAGCCTGGGCGGGCACTGACCCGTCACCTGTCGCGCCTCGGCGACGGAGCGGTGCGGCGACGTGACGGTCTCCCCTCGCGACCCAAGCGAAGCGGCCTGCGGACAATCCGGGGAAATGCAGTCCCGTGCCCGCCGGTGCAGGCGGGTCGATCCGGTTGTTGCCAGCCTGCCGTGCGGCCGGCCACCACGATCGCTACCAGTGGTTGACGCGCGGCTCCATCCCGAGCACCACCGGACTCGCCCCCCGAACCTCGACGTAGCGGTCGAACTGCGCCGCAGTGGCGCAGGCGTGGTTTGGAAGGATTCGCAGCAGCGTGCCCACGGGTAGCGTCGGCAAGGGCCGCTTGTCCCCAGCGCGTCGCGCGATGATCCCATGCTCCTGGCTGCCGCTCACCATCACCAGGTCGTCGAGCGGAACGCCGATGGCGTCGCACACGAGGCCGTACCCCTGGTCCATCGCCTGCGTGCTCGTGCCGCGGTCGCGTGACATGGCCATCCACCCGCCATCGGTGAGGATCCACCCCTTCTCCACCTGGTGGCCGATCACGCTCACCAGCACCGATATGGCAATGTCGTCCACGGCGCACACGCCGATGCCGGCCATCACGAGGTCCTGGAACACGTAGACGCCGGCCCGGACCTCGGTGATGCCGGTCCAGTCGTCGGCAAACAGCGCCGACGGCGTGGAGCCGAGGCTCACGATGTCCACCGCATGACCGGCGGCGCGCAGCCGGTTGGCGGCCAGCACCACGGCATCGCGCTCGGCCCGCGCGGCGTCGCGACGCGCGTCCGGCGTCACGGCGTAGTACGCCTGCCCGGCGTGGGTGAGCACGCCACGCACCGTCGCGCCCCCGGCCTTGAGCACAGACGCAATCTCGAGCAGGAGCGCCGCTTCGGGATGCACGCCGGCCCGATGACCGTCGCAGTCGATCTCGATGAGCACGTCGAAGGCGTCGTGGTGCACCGTGACCGCGGCCGCCACCGCCTGCGCCGACTCCACGCTGTCGAGCAGCACGATCACCCTCGCGCCCCGGCACCGCAGGTCGTGCACGTGCGCGAGCTTGTTCGGCGCGATGCCCACCGCGTACACGATGTCGGTGATCCCCTCGGCGAAGCACGCCTCCGCCTCGCGCAGCGTGGACACGGTCACCGGGCCGGTGGCAGCGCCCAACATGGCGCGAATGAGCGGTCCCGATTTGGCGGTCTTCACGTGCGCTCGGAGCGTCACCCCCAATCGGGTGACCTGCGCGCGCATCCGGTCGATGTTGCGCTGCATGCGCGCCATGTCGAGCAGGAGCGCGGGAGTTTCGAGGTCGGTGAGGTTCATGGGGTGATCCCGGGTTGGTCCAGCCTGCCCTTCGCGAGCCATTCTTCCCACAGGAGCCACACCGTGGTCACCAGCGTGCAGAGGAGCACGATCGACACCCAGTCGATTCGGTGGGTTTCCTCCCACCAACGAACGATGCGCGCGCCATGCG
>JANLSF010000380.1:0-2101 GCA_031362285.1 Gemmatimonadota bacterium
GCTTGCACAGCGCCTGGCCCAGTTGCCGCAGCAGCGCGCCGGCGCCCACGCCCCAGGCCGTCGTGGCGCGCGCCGGCGGCACGAACGCCTCCCGCGCGCGCCGGTACGTGGTGCGGTAGTCCCTCGCCTCGCGCACGCGGCCCAGTCGCACCAGCACGCGCAGCGCATTCGAGTCGAGGGGCACGAGCCTGGCCGCGCCGGCCACCGCGAGGATCCGGTCCGCTCCCGGCTCGCCGATCATCGGAAAGGCAGCGAGCGCGGCGCGCGCCTGCTCGACGGGGAGCGCCAGTGCGCGCGACAAGTCGCCGTCCCAGCGCGCGAGCACCATCTCGGCGCTCCGCTGCATGCGCGCGGCGCGGACGTCCGGCGCAATCGACCCGCCCACGCGGGCAATCGCCGTGAGCGTGGCTGGGCGGGCCTTCGCGATCGCCGCTGGTTCCAGTCCCACGCGGGTGCGGAGCGCCTCGAACGCCTCGCGGCGGCGCGCCTCGGTGGCCAGGTACGCCACCTGTTCCCACAGGACCTGCGCGAACGGCTCGGTCACGAACGGCGCCGGCGGCGGACCGAAGTGTTCGGCCAGCCGCCGGATCAACGACCGCTCATCCACGAGGCCTCGCTAGATGTCGATGTTGCTCGCGAAGCGCGCGTTCGCCTCGATGAACGCCCGTCGCGGTTCCACTTCGTCGCCCATGAGCTTCTGGAAGATCTCGTTGGCCGACACGGCGTCTTCCATCGTCACGCGGAGCATCGTGCGCTTCTCCGGGTCCATCGTCGTCTCCCAGAGCTGCGCCGGGTTCATCTCGCCGAGGCCCTTGTAGCGCTGGATGCTGACGTTGCCGCTGGCGCCCGCCATGCGGGCCACCAGCACGTCGCGCTCCTTGAGGTCGTAGGCGTACGCCTCGTCCTTCCCCTTGGCCACGCGGAAGAGCGGGGGCTGCGCGATGTAGATGAAGCCGGCGTCGATCAGCTCCGGCATCTGCCGGAAGAAGAAGGTCAGCAGCAGCGTCCGGATGTGCGCGCCGTCGACGTCGGCGTCGGTCATCAGGATGACCTTGTGGTAGCGCACGTTCTCCAGCGAGAAGTCGTCCTTGTAGCCGGCGCCGATGGCGGTGATCATGGTGCGGATCTCCTCGTTGGAGAGCACCTTGTCGACGCGCGCCCGCTCGACGTTCAGGATCTTGCCGCGGAGCGGCAGGATGGCCTGGAACTCGCGCTTGCGTCCCTGCTTGGCGGAGCCGCCGGCCGAGTCGCCCTCCACCAGGTAGAGCTCGCAGAGGGCGGGGTCGGAGTAGGTGCAGTCGGCGAGCTTGCCCGGCAGGTTGCCGACGTCGAGCGCCGACTTCTTGCGGATCAGGTCGCGCGCCTTGCGGGCCGCCTCGCGCGCCCGCGCCGCCGAGAGCGCCTTGTCGAGGATCGCGTTGCCCACGCGCGGCGTCTCCTCGAGGTAGCTCGCGAGCAGGTCGTTGACGACCGTCTTGACCGCGCTCTCCGCCTCGGAGTTGCCGAGCTTCGTCTTGGTCTGCCCCTCGAACTGCGGCTCCTTGACCTTGATCGAGAGCACCGCGGTGAGGCCCTCGCGCACGTCGTCGCCGGAGAGCTTGTTGTCCTTGTCCTTGGCCGAGAACGACGACTTGGCGAGGTGCTTGTTGATCACGCTGGTGAGGGCGGACTTGAAGCCGGTGAGGTGCGTGCCCCCCTCGTGCGTGTTGATGTTGTTCACGAACGAGAAGACCGTCTCCTGGTACCCCTCGTTGTACTGCATCGCGAGCTCGATCTCGATGCCGTCCTTCTCGGTGTCGATGGCCACGACCTTCTCGTGGATCACCTTCCGCCCCTCGTTGAGGAACCCCACGAACTCCACGAGGCCCCCCTTGGCGTAGAACACTTCCTCGGGCACCTCGCCCTCACGCATGTCGTAGAGCGTGATCGTGATCCCCTTGTTGAGGAACGACAGCTCGCGGAGGCGGCTCACGAGGATGCTGCGGTCGTAGTGCAGCTCGGTGAAGATCTGGTGGTCCGGTTTGAACCAGACCTTCGTGCCGCGGTCCTTGGGCTTGACGTTCCCCAGCACGGTCAGCTTCTGCGTGGTGGCGCCACGCAC
>JANLSF010000390.1:0-2471 GCA_031362285.1 Gemmatimonadota bacterium
GGCGGCCAACGCGCCGAGCACCCACGGGCGCGCCGCCGTCCGTGGTACACGGGCGAGCTGCGCGACGAGCAGCGCCGTGATGGCCAGGTAGAGCGGTTCGGACAGCACCGACGCGTGCACGAGGAACATGGCTGGGGAGAGGACGAGGGCGCCCACCGCGAGCAGCGCTGCAGCGAGTCCGCCTGCCTCAAGCAGCACGAGGAACACCACGGCTGCCGTGACCGCTGCTGCGAAGGCTTCGACCAGTCGGGCGGCAAGGATCGGGGTGAGTCCGCCGCGGACCCCGGCGGCGAGGGCCACGGGAAAGCCGGGCGGAAAGTGGCTGAGCGGCGCCGTGGAGTCGGCGCGGTTCCAGTCCGCCGTCGGAATGCGCAGCCCACGGCCCGCCGCGAGCGACTGTGCCGAGCCCAGGTAGCTCATGGCGTCGGGGTCGAGCCCCGGACCCGGGGGCGCCGTGAGGGCGAGCACGCCCCACGCGGCAGCCGCAGCGACGAGAACGGCGATGATCAGCGGAAACAGTCGGGCGCGCACGATGCGCGAAGTCTAGTCGCCGTGAGGCACTGGGCGGCCCGACGCACCGTGCGCTCGTTCAAATGGGGGATGTCGAGTTCCTTGCCCTACCGCTGCGCTTGGCCACAACTTCGTCGGTCCCCACGCTCGCTGGCCCATTCTCTTCCGTCATCGCCCGTGTTCTCACGTTCCGCGGTCACCACCACCCTGTTCACATCCGCTGCGCTTGTCGGCGCGATTGTCGCGCGCGCCGGCGTCGGGGACGCGTCGCCCGGCGCGCACCTGCAACGCGGTATCGCGGTCACGCCAGCCGTGGCTCACGACGAGGGGCAGCGCCTTGCGGCGCCCGACGACGCCGGCGCCGATGAGGTGGAGGGCGCGCGTCGCGATGGCCGGCCCCCGTCGGGCTTTCGACCCCCGCGCCATGAAGTGCCGGCAGGATCAGCGGCCATCGAGCAGACCCGCGAGGGGCGCGCGAGCGCCGCGCGACTCGTGGCCAGCTTCGACGGGCTCGGCGCCGGCTTCGTGGGGCCGCAGGGTGCGCGGCGTGGCCGCAACCCGTCGGACAACAGCCTGGCCGTGGGCCCGGACCACGTCATGCAGGTGGTGAACGGGCACGGACTCGCGGTGTTCAGCAAGCGGGGCCGGCAGCACGACACGACCGGCCGCGTGCTCTACGGACCGGTGGACGTGAAGGTCGTGTTCAAGGGATTCAGCGGCAACTGCGAGGCGCGCAGCAGTGGCGATGTCGTGGTGCGCTACGACCAGCTGGCCAATCGCTGGCTGATCGTGATGCCGCTCTTTTCGCGCGGGCCCACGCGCAGCGACCAGGCCGCGCCGCAGCTCGCGGGAGCGATGGCGGAGCGCAGCGTGGTGGGCGTGGCGGGACAGCCGCACGGCGCGCAGGCGCTCGAGCGAGCATCACCGCTGTTCGACACGGCGTCGGCGCCGCCGACTCCGAGCACCGCCAGCGGAATAACGCGTGCCGCCGAGCCCACGGGCCCGTACTCCATGTGCTACGCCGTGAGCACGAGCGCCGACCCGCTCGGCTCGTACTATCGGTACGAGTTCCTCCGCACCGACTTTCCGGACTACCCACGCCCGGCGGTGTGGCCCGATGGCTACTACGTCCCCACCAGTTCGAGCGACGACCGGATCTCGGCCACGGTGGCCACCCGGAAGCACGCCTGCGTGGCCGAACGCGAGAAGATGCTCAAGGGGGAGCCCGCCACCGAGCAGTGCGTGATCATCGAGAATGCCAACTTCCTGAACAATGCCGATCTCGATGGCACGGCGCTGCCGCCGCGCGGGGCGCCGAACGTGATGATGGCGGCCGGGGGGCGCCAGCTCGACTCGATCTACGTGGACAGCGTGATCCGGGTCTGGTCGTTCCATGTGGACTGGGCGAATCCGTCCAATACGCGCGTGATGGAGATGACGCCGGTGCGGGTGGCGCCCTATCGCTACCTGTGCGACGGGCAACTCACCCCGTGCGTCCCGCAGCCCGGCAGCGCGCGCCGGCTGGATTCGCAGGGCGACAAGTTGATGGCCCGCGTGATCTATCGGCGGGTGAACGGGCATGAGGCGATGGTCGCGGTGCATGCGGTGAACACGGTGGCCGGCGGCGGCGGCGTGCGCTGGTACGAGTTCCGAGTGAGCCGGGATCGCGCCGTGGGGCTCCACCAGCAGGGGACCTACGCGCCGAGCGGCGGCTATCGCTGGATGGCGAGCGCGGCCATGGACAAGTTCGGCAACATCGGGGTCGGCTATTCGTTCGGCGGCGCGACCAGCTTCCCGGGGCAGCGCTTCACCGGTCGCCGCGTCGCGGACCCGCCGGGACTGCTCACCCTGAAGGAGACGCTGCTCGTGGCCGGGGAGGCCGACGAGGGCGAGCCGGCGCGCGCCGGCGCGCAGCGGTGGGAGGACTACACGCAGACGTCCGTGGACCCCAGCGACGACTG
>JANLSF010000399.1:0-1950 GCA_031362285.1 Gemmatimonadota bacterium
GATCGCACTTGCCCGCGCCACTCCGACTCCCGGCACCTGCGCGACTTGCGCCACGGACTGGGCCGCGAGCCGGCGCCACGAACCGTCGGCACGCCGCAGCACGTCGTGCCCCACGGCGAGCGCCGAGCGGCCAGCCCCTCCACTACCAAGCAGCAACGCCAACAGTTCCGGCGACGACAAGGCTTCCGGCCCCAACCGCCGCAGCCGCTCGCGCGGTCGGTCGCCGATGGCCAACTCCTGTATGCGTAATGACTTTGCAGCGCTTGGGCTAGGGGGCGGCATGCTCTCTGGGGGTCGGGGAAGCCCCCAACGTCGCGGGTCCGCAGGCAGGAGACCTACTCATCCCGTTGCCGTACGGACCCGCATACCGCATTCAGCCGTGCGGACTAGGGAACCGGTCGCTCCCGCGATGCGGGCCCGGCGCTCGGCGCCACCCGGACCGGCGTCGCGCCGGGGGCCGGCTTCGGGCTCGAACCCTCGTTCGTTGGCGCACGCGCCGCGCCGCCCGTCATCGGCGCGGCGACCGCTCCGGCGCGCACGGGAGTGCCGCCCCGCTGTTCGAAACCCCATCCCGCGGCCACCGGACGGATGTCACGTCCGCCCCCCGCACCGAAGTCCCCTGGCGAAGATCGTGTGCCCGAGCCACCCACCACGCGTGGACGGCTGCCCCCGACGTCCTCCAGGCCGCTGTTCAAGCCGGGCCGCACCGGGGGCGCCATCGGCATCTCGCCGGGTGCGCCGCCGACTACGGCACCACGCAGCTCGCCGTCACGTGCGCGAGGCGAGCGCCACGGCGTGCCAACCGGGCCCAGTGAGCACACGCCGTTGTAGACATACGACCGCGGCACGCTGACCACGGCGCCGAAGCACACCGCCAGGATTTCGTCGTCCATCACGCCGAAGCCGTTGAACGCCGTGGTGATCGGCAGGTAGGTCCGGTACGACCGCAGCGGCAACGGAAGCGTCAACACCGCCACATCCACTTCGGCGTTCTCGAGTTCGGGGCGGATGCGCGCGACCAGCGCCACGAGGTCCGCGTCGTCGGCCGCGAACGTCGTCGGGCGCCAGAGCGAACGCATGGTGGCATGCAGCGCCGCGATCGTGCTGTCGGGTCGGGAGACGCGAAGCGGTCGGTCGGAGGCGATGGCGACGACGTGACGAATGCCGCCGGAGCGCGGCCCCTCCATGGGGTCGGGCCTCGCACTCGCCGCCATGAGCCAGGCCGGCGCCCACGGCGCGAAAGCGCGTGAGGCCGCGAAACTCACCCGCCGCGACATGTCGGAGCGCCCGGGCAACAGCACCTGCATCCCGGCGTCCACCGGGTCCTCGATTTCCGAACGCGTGAGCGGGTAGAGTTGCGCGATGCCCGCGCCGGGCACCATCTCGAAGACCGCGATGTAGGCGGGCCGGTCGACCACCACGACGGGCTCGTCGCCGGTCACGCGGACCAGGGTCACGGCGAGGACGCGTGTCGACTTCTCCTGCGCCCGCGCGGGCATGGCGCAGGCGGCTGCAACGAGCAATGCGAGGGCAACGCACCTGGATCGGTCCATGGAGTCCTCCGAGAGGACCGCGGCGACCTGCTCACCCGGCGGTCACTTCCACGTTACGCTCATCCGACGATACTGGCAAGCGTCGGCGCGACTCAGCCGCCCGGGCCCAGCTCCAGCACGTCGGTCGCGAGCTCCGCGCCCGCCTCCTCCGACTTCACCGCATCGATGATGGCCATCAGGTCGTCCATCGTCACGCGACCGGTGCGCAGCGCGCGCAGCCGCTCCACCCGCCGCAACGTGGCCGCCGTCGACGCCGGCCCCGCCACGCGCAGTGGCCGGTCGGAGGCGACGATCAGGATCGTCCGCGGCGTGCGAAGCACGTCGATCCCGGAGCTGCCCTGCGGCGCGTAGTTGTACTGGGCCCGGCTGATCTGCCGGTTGTATTGAGCGCGCGAGC
>JANLSF010000411.1:0-2972 GCA_031362285.1 Gemmatimonadota bacterium
GATCGCACTATCGGCCAGGTCCGAAGCGACCAGCAGGTCGAGATCCGCCAGCAGCGGATCGCCGACCTCGATCCACTCGACGGGCGAGGCGGCCAGCGGGCGCGCGCCGGCCGGAGAGCAGACGGCGAGGGCGCAGAACGCGAACAGCAGCGCGAGCGTCACACCCGCCCCGCGCCCGATCATGCGTGCGGGCCGATCGAGCCGACCGCGATCCAGTCGCCGCGGCGGTCGGATTCGCGCACGGCGTCGAGCACGCGCTGGTTCCGCCAGCCGTCCTCGAACGTGGCCGCACCGGGGATGGTGGTCTTTCCGCGCTGCAGCGCGTCGCGGATCGCCGCGGCGTAGGTGAGGAAGGCGCGCGCCCACGGCGTGTCGGGCACCTTCGATCCGGCGGGGGGCAGCGGCGCGTCGTCGCACACGACCTCGCTCCACGCCTCGGCGCCGTGCAGGCGCGACCACAGCGTTCCGTTCTCGCCGATCTTGAGCGAGCCCTTCGTGCCGTGGATCGCGATCTTCGAGTCGGTGTCGCGCACCGCCGCGGCCAGGTGCATGCTCACCTCGCCGCCTCCGGCGAGTCGGCCCCACAGCACCGCGTAGTCATCGGACGTGACCGGACGCGGCTCGCCCGTGTTCGGGTCGGGGCGCGTCTTGATCATGGTCGCGAGATGTCCGCGCACCTCGACGATCTCGCCGAGCAGCGCGCGCACCGCGTCGACGGTGTGCGAGCCCAGCGCGCCGAGCACGCCGCCGCCCTGCGCCGCGTCGGACCACCAGCTCCACGCCCGCGCGGGGTCGGCGCGGAACGGCCCCTCGAGCCGCACGTCGACGTTCCACACGTTCCCGATGAAGCCCTCGGCGATCATCTCCTTCATGCGCACGCGCCGCGGGTTGAAGCGCAGCTCGTGATCGAGCAGGTGCAGCTTCCCGGCCCGTTGCGCGGCCTGCCACATCTCGTACGCCTCGCCGGCGTGGAGTGCGGTCGGCTTTTCGCACAGCACGTGCTTGCCGGCCTTGAGCGCGGCGAGCGTCTGCGGCAGATGCTGGTGCGGCGGCGTCGAGACGACCACCAGCTCGATCTCCTCGACCTTGAGCATGCGCTCGAGGTCGTCGAATGCGCGGCGGACACCGAACTCCTGGGCCACGTCGTAGGCGCGGGTCATGTTGCGCGAGAGGAGGCCGACGATCTCGATGCCGGGCGTCGCCTGGAAGCAGGGGATCTGGGTGGTGCGGGCGAAGCCGGTGCCGAGGATTCCGACGCCGATCGTGCGGTCGCTCAAGGGGGTCGCTCCAGGGAGGAAGGGAGGGGTCGAAAGCCGTTGCGGGAGACTAGCACAGCGCTCCGGCGGAGCCGGATGTGGGGGTTTGCAAGTGGTGCGTTAGAAGCGTGTTGCCGGTGTTTCCTCAGCCGCAACTCGAGAATAAAGGATCCCTCCGCCCTTCGGGCGTCGGGGAGCTCTGTGTTATTCTGCGGCCGACCTTGATGACCCAGCGCAACGGAGGCGGGACCCCCGCCTCCGTCCGCATTTCCACAGGAGTAGCGATGGATCCGGGCTCCGCCCTCGAACCCACGGCCAGCGCCGGCGCCGATGCCGCCACCGGACTCGACCGCCCCTATGACGCCGTGGCGATCGAGGGCGCGTGGTCCGCGCGCTGGAGTGAACGCGGCGACTTCGCCCCCGCGCTCGACGGCGCCCGGAAGCCGTTCACCGTTCTGTTGCCGCCGCCCAACGTCACGGGCAGCCTCACGCTCGGCCACGTCCTCAACCACACCATGCAGGACGTCGTCGTGCGCTGGAAGCGCATGGAGGGCGCCGCCACGCTGTGGCTTCCGGGCATGGACCACGCCGGCATCGCCACCCAGAACGTGGTCGAGGCGCAGCTCAGGAAGGACGGCGTCACGCGCCACGACCTGGGGCGCGAGGCGTTCGTGGCGAAGGTGTGGGAGTGGAAGGAGCAGTACGGCGGGATCATCCTGCGTCAGATGCGGCGACTCGGCGTGTCGGTCGACTGGTCGCGCGAGGCGTTCACCATGGACGAGCCGCGCTCGCGCGCGGTGGCCACCGCGTTCGTGCGCCTCTACGACAAGGGGCTCATCTACCGTGGGCACTACGTCGTCAACTGGTGCCCGCACTGCCTGACCGCGATCTCGGACGAGGAGGTCGAGCACACGGAGAGCGAGACCTCGCTCTACCACATCAAGTACCCCGTGGCCGGCACCGAGAAGTTCATCACCGTCGCGACGACACGCCCCGAGACGCTGTTCGGCGACGTGGCCGTGGCCGTGAACCCGAAGGACCGCCGCTACGCCCACCTGGTGGGCAAGATGGCGGTGCTGCCCTTCGTGCGCCGCGAGATCCCGATCATCGCCGACGAGTACGTGGACCCGAAGTTCGGCACCGGTGCGCTCAAGATCACGCCCGCGCACGACGCGAACGACTTCGAGGTGGGCAAGCGCCACGGCCTGGCACCGATCATCGTCCTGAACCCCGACGGCACGCTCAACGAGCAGACCGGCGACTTCGCGGGCGAGGATCGCTTCACGGTGCGGAAGAAGCTCGAGGAGATGCTCGCCGATCGCGGCCTGCTGGCGCGCAAGGAGGCGCATCGCTACTCGAAGGCCACCTGCAGCCGCTCGGACACGGTGATCGAGCCCTACCTGTCGGCCCAGTGGTTCGTGCGGATGAAGCCGCTGGCCGAGCCCGCGCTCGCCGCCGAGAAGTCGGGGCAGGTGCGCTTCTTCCCGCGGCGCTGGAGCAAGACGTACCGCCACTGGATGACGAACATCCGCGACTGGTGCATCTCGCGACAGTTGTGGTGGGGGCACCGGATCCCGGTGTGGACCTGTGACGACGCTGCGTGCGCCGCGCTCACCGTCGCGGTCGATCCGCCGACGGCGTGCGGCACGTGCGGCAAGGCTGCGCTGACGCAGGACCCGGACGTGCTCGACACGTGGTTCTCGTCATGGTTGTGGC
>JANLSF010000468.1:0-4463 GCA_031362285.1 Gemmatimonadota bacterium
CCGTCGGAGTGACGGATCGCCGGCTCGCGAAGGGGATTCGCGAGCTCATGGAATCGGGTCCGCCGGCGCTCGCGCCGTCGGCCCAGTAGGAGGACGGCGTGAGCAAGCTGCGCGTGAACGATATGGCGGCCGAGTTCGGAATCTCGGCTGACGAAGTGATCGCCCTGCTGCGGAAGATGGAGGTGACGGCGCGGACGCCAGCCACTCCATTGTCCGACGAGCAGGTCGCGCGAGCGCGTGCGCGTTGGGAAATCGAGAAGCGGAAGCTGGCGGCGAAGGGAGCCGCGCCGGCCCCGACCTCGGCGCGTCGTCGCAAGACGGCAGCGCCCGATGCGGCCGACGTGCCGGCGACCGCCGAGCCCGCCGCCGAGGCGCCGGTGATCGAGGCGCCCAAGCCGGCGGCCAAGAAGAAGGCCGCCGCGAAGAAGGTCGCCGAGCCCGAGCCGGCGCCGGCTCCCGCCGCCGCGTCGAAGATCGTGCGGCGTCGCAAGGCCGACCTGCCGGTGCCAGAGCCGGTCGTCGAGGAGATCGTCGTCGAGGCGCCGGAGCCGGTCGAAGCGGCCGCTGCGCCGGAGCCCGTCGCGCGCGTGACGGCGCCGAGCGCGCCAACCACGGCCACCGAGCCCACCGAGTCGGGGCACGCGGCGGATGTCGCGGCGGCGCCCGCGGTGGCCGCGGCGCCCGCTCCAGTCGCGCCAGCGGCACCGTCGGCCCCCAGGCACGAGGAGCGCGGCGGGCACGAATCGCCCGCCCCCATGACCTACTCGTCGGGCGCGGGCACCACGGACAACCGTCCGCGGCCCCGCCCGATCGTGCCCGGGGCGCCGCGTCCGCGCCCCGTGGCCACCGGGCTGCCCTTCCCGCCGCGACCGATCGCCTCGGCCGCGCCGGGCGGTGGGCTCGCTGGTGGCCGTCGCGACGACACGCGTCGCCCCGGAGGGCCGGGCGCCGGGAGTGGCACGGGTGGTGGCATGGGCGCCGGTGCAGGCGCCGGCGCGATGCAACAGCGCCGCAAGAAGGGCAAGCGCGGGGCCGTGGACCAGGAAGCGGTGTCGGCGAACATCAACCGCACCATGCAGAACATGCGCGGGGCACCGTCGCGTCGTGGCGGCCGTCGTGACGACGGGTCTGATCGCGAGGAGATGGCGGCGATGCGCGAGGCCGAGGCCCAGCGCGAGCGCACCACGGTCCGGGTGAACGAGTTCATCACGGTCAGCGAGCTGGCGCAGATCCTCAAGGTGCCGGCGCCGCAGATCGTGGGCTTCGCCTTCAAGAATCTCGGGTTGATGGTCACCATCAACCAGCGCCTCGACTTCGACCAGATCGAGCTGATCGCCAGCGAGTTCGGCTTCGAGGCGGTCAAGGAAGAGGAGTATGCCGCCTCGGCCACCGCCGACGTGGTCGTCGATCCGCCGGAGTCGCTCAAGTGGCGGCCGCCGGTCGTCACGATCATGGGCCACGTCGACCACGGCAAGACGTCGCTCCTCGACTTCATCCGCAAGGCCAACGTCGTCGCCGGCGAGGCCGGGGGCATCACGCAGCACATCGGCGCCTACCACGTCACGCGCCCCGATGGCCGCTCCGTCACCTTCCTCGACACGCCGGGCCACGAGGCGTTCACCGCCATGCGCGCGCGCGGCGCGCAGGTCACCGACATCGTCGTCCTCGTCGTGGCGGCCGATGACGCCGTCATGCCGCAGACGATCGAGGCCATCTCGCACGCCAGGAACGCCGGCGTGCCGATGGTCGTGGCCATCAACAAGACCGACCTCCCGCAGGCGAACGTCATGAAGGTCAAGCAGGACCTGCTGCAGCACGGGGTCGTGCTCGAGGACTTCGGCGGCCAGACGCTCGCCACCGAGATCTCGGCCAAGAAGGGCACCAACGTCGACAAGCTCCTCGAGCAGATCCTCCTCCAGGCCGAGATCCTCGACCTCAAGGCCAACCCGGACCGCAAGGCCGCCGGGTCGGTGGTGGAAGCGCAGCTCGATGCCGGCAAGGGCCCCGTGGCCACCGTGCTCGTGCAGAATGGCACGCTGCGCGTCGGCGACGACTTCATCTGCGGCCTGTTCTCGGGCCGCGTCCGCGCGCTCCTCGACGAGCGCGGCAAGCCGGTCAAGTCGGCCCCGCCGGCCACGCCCGTCCAGATCCTCGGTCTCACCGGCGTGCCGCAGGCCGGCGACCAGTTCGTGGTGGTGGAGGACTCCGTGGCGGCGCGCGAGATCGCGCAGCGTCGCGAGCGCCTCGACCGGGAGGCGCGCAGCCGGCGCACCTCCAAGGGCGTGGTCTCGCTCGAGGACTTCATGTCACAGGCGGCAGCCGGCGAGAAGCGCTCGCTCAAGCTGCTCATCAAGGCCGACCAGGGCGGCCCGGCGGAAGCGCTCGCCGACGCGCTCGGCCAGCTCTCGAACGAGGAGGTGTCGGTCGAGGTGATCCAGCGCTCCGTCGGCGCCATCACGGAAGGCGACATCCTGCTCGCGAAGGCCTCGGGTGCCATCATCATCGGCTTCCACGTGCGCCCGGACACCAAGGCGCGCGCCGCGGCCGACCGCGAGGGCGTGGACATCAAGCTCTACCGCATCATCTACGAGGCCGTCGCCGACGTGCGCGCGGCCCTCGAGGGGATGCTGCGGCCCGAGATGAAGGAGCTGATTCTCGGCCAGGCCGAAGTGCGCGAAATCTTCAAGGTGGCCCGGGTCGGCACCATCGCGGGCTGCGGCGTGAAGTCGGGCCTCATGTCCCGCACCGGCAAGGTGCGCGTCGTGCGCGAGGACAAGCAGATCTACGATGGCAACTTCGCGTCGCTGCGCCGCTTCAAGGACGACGTGAAGGAAGTGCGCGATGGGTTCGAGTGCGGCATCGGCATCGAGAACTTCAACGACCTCAAGGTCGGCGACGTCATCGAGTGCTATCGCATCGAGTCGGTCGCGCGCACGCTGCAGCCCACCGCCACCGCATAACCCCAGCGGACCGGGAGGGGCCGTCCCGACGCCGGGACGGCCCCCGTCGGTCGCCCCGATCCCATGCCGCCCGACCACCGCCGCAGCGAACGCGTCGCCGAAGCCATTCGCGAGGAACTGGCCAACGCGCTCGCGGCCGGCTTCAAGGACCCGCGGATCTCGCGCCTGACCACGATCACGGGGGTCGAGATCACGCGCGACCTGCGCCACGCCACGGTGTTCGTGTCGGTCATGGGCGACGAGGCCGAACGCAAGCTCACGCTCGAGGGACTCACCTCGGCGGGGCACATGATGCGCGGCGAGGTGACGCGCGCGCTGCGCCTGCGCGTCGCCCCGGAACTGGTCTTCAAGTACGACGATTCCCTGCAGCGGGGGGCGCGCATCGAGATGCTGCTGGCCGAGATCCGCGAGCAGGGCGGCCTCGGTCCCGTGGATCCGGAGCCCACCACGCCGCCCGGTGCGCACGGCGCCGCGCCGGCCGACGAGGACGCCGACGGTGACGAGCGAGCCTGAAGGGCTCCTCCTCGTGGACAAGCCGGCCGGGCGCACGTCGCACGATGTCGTGGACCTCGCGCGCCGCGCGCTGGGCACGCGGCGGGTCGGACACGCGGGCACCCTCGACCCCTTCGCCACGGGATTGCTCGTGCTGCTGGTGGGCCGGGCCACCCGGCTCGCCCCCTATCTCGATGCCGAGCCCAAGGTGTACGAGGCGACGATCGCCTTCGGCACCGAGACGGACAGCGATGACGCCACCGGGACGGTCACGCGCGAGGCTCCCGCGCCGTCGGAGTCCGACGTGCGCGCCGCCATTCCCGCGCTCACCGGCGCGATCGAGCAGCGCCCGCCCGCCGTCAGTGCCAAGCAGGTCGGCGGCGTGCGCGCCCACGCCGCCGCTCGACAGGGCACGCCGCTCGACCTCGCCCCCGTGCGCGTGCAGGTGCATGCCTGGGGCGCGCTGGCGTTCGACGGCGCCGCGCTCAGCGCCTCGATCACCTGCGGTGGGGGCACCTATGTCCGCGCGCTCGCCCGCGACCTCGGGCGCGCCACGGGAAGCGCGGCGCACTGCCGCGCCCTGCGGCGCACGCGCGCGGGCTGCTTTGACGTGGCGGACGCCGTGCCGGCGCTCGACCTGCGCGAGCGCGGCCCGTCCGCCCTGCGCGCGCCCGTGAGCGGCCTGCTGCCCGAGCTCGTGCGCACGCCACTCGACGAGGCCGGCGTGCAGGCCATCGTGCAGGGGCGCGCCATCCCGGCGCTGGCCGCGGGGGCGAGGAGCGCCCTCATCGGCCCCGACGGGGCGTTGGTGGCGATCGCCGAGCGCCGCGGCGACGCCTGGCAGCCCATCGTGGTGCTCCGTCATGCGTGAGGGGTGCATCCTCACCGGCGACGCTCGCCTCCCCCACACGGTGGAGGGGACGGCCATCACCGTCGGCACCTTCGACGGCGTGCACCGGGGACACGCCGACGTGATCGAGCGCCTCG
Source organism: Gemmatimonadota bacterium (assembly GCA_031362285.1). GTDB lineage: Bacteria > Gemmatimonadota > Gemmatimonadetes > Gemmatimonadales > Gemmatimonadaceae > JACPPC01. The sequence continues at coordinate 4,440 of JANLSF010000468.1, forward strand.
TGGCCCTCGCCGCGGCGCGGTCGC
>JANLSF010000495.1:0-2999 GCA_031362285.1 Gemmatimonadota bacterium
GTTCACCTTGGGGTCGGTGGGTTGCTGGTTGGCCGAGGCGAGGAAGCCCTGCGGCGGGTTCACCGACTGGGGGTAGTCGCGCGGACTCCAGTAGCCTTTCCAGTCGCTGGCGCTCGTGCTGCCGTCGCGGAAGGCGAGTCCCGAGCCGTCGCCGGGACGAATGGGATAGAGCCCGGTGGAGCGGATGCCGATGTTGCCCGCACGGTCCGCCATCACGAAGTTCTGTGCCGGGCCGGGGTACGCCTCCGTGGCCGCCATGAGCGACGCCACCGATGTCGCCGCCTGGGCCGCCTGGAAGGCGCCGAGCGAGGCGTCCACCTGGTTCGTGTCGAGGGCGGTCCAGCGCATGGAGCGCCAGCGGTTGCCGATCTTGCGGAGCGGACCACGGTGGGTGAAACGCAGCGTGTCGGTCAGGAGCACCTGGCCGGCCGGGCCTCGGTAGACCTCCTCCTTGAGCTCGATCGTGCGCCACTGCCCATCGACCTGGTACTTGTTCGGGCGCGCGGCGTCATCCACGGTTTCATCGTAGAAATCCACGACGTCGGCGCCGGTGTTGGTCACGCTCCAGGCGACGTCCCGGTTGAAGCCGATCACGATCGACGGCGTACCGGCAAACGTGTAGCCGTACGTGTCGAGCTCGCCCGGCACGTTCAAGTGCGCTTCATACCAGATGGATGGCAACGACAGGTCGAGGTGGGGGTCGCCCGCGAGGATCGCGAAACCGTGCTTGGTGCGCTTCGGGCTGATCGCCCAGTTGTTGCTGGCCGCGCGATTGGTGGGCTCCGCCTCGCTTCCCGAGCCGAACGCGGAGAGCGCCATGGCGAGCGCCTTCGACGCCCCGAGCACGCTCGAATCGGGAGCACCCGGCACCGGCAGCGGTGTCAGGTCGAAGCGCGGCGCCTTCTGGCCGTTCGGCTGGATCGGCTCCTGGATCGGCGCGTTCACGGAGTACAACTGCTCGGCGGCCTGTCGCCCCACGAGGAGCTGCGCACGCATGATGTTCAGCTCGGGCAGGATGAACGAGAGCGTCTGGTTCATGCGCGCGAGGAAGTAAAACGCGTTGATCGGCTGCCAGTGCATGGGGCGCTTGCCGAGCAGCCGGTACTCCACGGGAAGTTCAGAGGCGGGCATCTGGTCCACGTAGGCGTTCACGCCGGCCGTGTACGCCTCGAGCGCGCGCATCTCCTTGCTGCCCGGCTTCAACCGGGCATACCGGCGGGCGGCGCCCCACGAGAGGCCGATCTGCCGCGCGATCGTGTCGAGGCCGATCGCCTTCGCGTTGAACTCGGAGATCGTGCCCGTGGGCGCGCGGACCTGCATTTCCATCTGGAAGAGCCGGTCGCGCGCGACGACCCACCCGAGGGCGCGATAGGCATCGTCGATCGTCGTGGCCTTGACGTGCGGCACGCCGCGGTCATCGTACGTCACCGTGACGATGCCGGCGAGCCCCGGGATCTTGCCCTTCATCTGCCGCGGCAGCTCGCTCGTGCGCGCGAGGGCGAGTACGCCGTTCACCGGCTCCACGAGGGGGCCGAGCGGCGGGAGCGGGCCCGCACCGCGCGCGCCCACCCAGAGGACGGCACCGAGCAGCACGGTGAAACCAGCAAGAGGCGCAGCGCGCACGGACGAACTCCGGATCGGGAGGGAAGAAGCGAAGAAGAGGGTGCGGTCGCGGCTAGCGGTCGCCGCCCAGCAGCCCGCCGAGCCCGCCGAGCAAGCCGCCTTCTTCGCGGCGCGAGCCTCCGGCGCGGGGCGCAGCGGCAATGATGCGGTCGGCGAGTCGCGAGAAGGGCAGCGTCTGCAGGATGACGCGCCCGGGACCCACCAGCTTGGCGAAGAACAGCCCCTCGCCGCCGAACATGGCCGTCTTGAGCCCCGGGACCATCTCGATGCCATAGTCGACCGATTCCTGCATGGCCACGAGGCAACCGGTGTCCACGCGCAGGATTTCTCCGGCCTTGAGGTCCATCGTGTGGACGGTGCCGGAGGCGTGCAGGAACGCCAGACCGTCACCCTCGATCTTCTGGAGGATGAACCCCTCACCGCCGAAGAAGCCGGCGCCGAACTTCTTCGTGAAGGCGATGGTGACGTTGATGCCGCGCGCGCCGCAGAGGAAGGAATTCTTCTGGCAGATGATGCGGCCCCCCCACTGCTTGAGGTCGATCGGCATGATCTTCCCCGGGAAGGGCGAGGCGAAGGCGACGTCGCGGCGCTCCTTTCCCTCGTTGCCAAAGAGCGTCACGAAGAACGAGTCCCCCGAGAGCATCCGCTTGCCGCCCTGGAGCAGCTTGGAAAAGAGGGTGCCGCCCTGGCCGGTCTGGTCGAGCGTGGTGGCCATGCGGATGCCGTCCTGCATGAACATCATGGCGCCCGCCTTGGCCACGACGGCCTCGCCCGGGTCGAGGGTGATGATGACGCCTTGCAGGTCGTCGCCAATGATCTGGTAGTCGATGACGTCGGCGGGCATGGAGGGGCTCGGGGTGTGGGTGTTGGAACCACTGAAGCTTGTCGCCATCTCCCTGCGGCGAAAGGGGGACAGTCGGGCGTCCCCCTTCGGGGACGGTGGCGGGGCGGGCGAACGGTCCAATACCTTGCGGGTACGATAGTTAGGCCGCGCCCAAGGATGGGCGCGCCCCTTGCACTGAACGTGGACGTGACCACTCGAGTCTCCGGAGCTCCCATGCCCATCGCCCCCCTGCGCGTGCGTGTGCTCGCCCGCGCCCTTGCCGTCGGCCTCCTGGCCCTCACGGCCGCCTGCAACTCCACGCGGGTCTCGCGCGTGGACCCCAACTCGGTCACCGACCTGAGCGGCAAGTGGAACGACGCCGACAGCCGGCTGGTGGCCAACGCCCTCATCCAGCAGAGCCTCGATGCGCCGTGGTCGCGCAACTACGCGACCGCGAACGGCGGCAAGCAGCCGACGATCATCATCGGCGCGTTCCGCAACCGGGCCATGGAGCACATCCCCGTGGGCACCTTCACGCGCGACCTCGAGCGGG
>JANLSF010000534.1:0-2897 GCA_031362285.1 Gemmatimonadota bacterium
GGCGCGGGGTCGACGGAAGAGGGGGGCATTTCGCATGACATATGCTGCTGCCCGGCGCGCGCCCTGTAAAGCGCCCGTCCGCCCTTGTCGCGCTCGCCCGCGGAGCGCCAGCTTTCGCGCATGCAGATCGCCGTCACCGGAGCCGCGGGCTTCATCGGTTCGAACCTTGCCCGTCGGCTCGCGGCAGGCGACGCGGACCTCTTGCTGGTGGACCATCCGCTGGTGCCGGAGAAGTCCCCGAACCTCCGGGATCTCGAGGGCTATCGCCTCATCGGACACGAGGCCTTCGCTGCCGGACTCGAGACGGGTGAGTTCCACCCCGACGTCATCTACCACCTTGGCGCGTGCAGCAGCACCACCGAAACGGACTGGGCCTACCTCACCGAGAACAACATCGCGTACACCCAGCGCATGTGGCGCTGGTGCGCCGCCGAGGGGCGACCTCTCGTGTACGCCTCGAGCGCGGCCACGTACGGCGATGGTGCGCTCGGGTTCGACGACCGCCGGCACCCGCGCGACCTCACCCCGCTCAACCTCTACGGCAAGAGCAAGAACGACTTCGACATCTGGGCCTTGGCGGAAGCCGACGCCGGGCGCGGGATGCCGCCGCGATGGGCGGGGGTCAAGTTCTTCAATGTCTACGGCCCGCATGAGACACACAAAGGCAGCATGGCCAGCGTCGTCTGGCATGCGCGCCGGCAGATTCTCGCCACGGGCGAGATGAAGCTGTTCAGGTCCAACGACGCGCGCATCGTGGATGGAGAGCAACGGCGGGACTTCGTGTACGTGGGCGACTGCCTCACGCACCTCACCTGGCTCGCCGAACGCCCGGGCACGGCCGGGCTGTTCAACAGCGGCACGGGAACGGCCCGCACCTTCCTCGAGCTGACCCATGCCGTCTTCGACGCGCTCGGGCGCGACCGTCGCATCCGCTTCATCGACATGCCCGAGTCGCTCACGGGGCAGTACCAGAACTACACCCAGGCCACGATGGCGAAACTGCGCGACGCCGGATTCGTAGGAACACCGACGCCGCTTGAACGCGGCGTCCCCGCAACGCTCGCCGCGGTGCCCGCCGCGGACTGAGGTTGCGGAACAGATCGCCCGGGCCTCGCGGCCGCCGCGGCGACGCCACCCTGTCCCCCCCTGCCATGCGCACGCTCCTCCGCCTCCTGCCGATCGCCTTCGCTCTCACCGCGTGCGGCCGAGGCGACACGGCATTCAAGGTGAACGACGACCCGTCGAAGCGCGCGGCCGACGACATGCACATCGTCACGCGCACCGGCGAGATGGTCCTCGGCGTGCGTGGCGACTCCGTCCGCATGCGGCTCTCCGATTCCGGCCGCAAGGCGGCCTCGGCGGAGATCAGGAAGAGCACGGCCGATTCGAGCGGAGGGATGGTGGCGTGGATCAGCGAGCAGGTGGGGACCGTGGTGCAGAAGGGGATCGGCCTCGAGGTGAGCGCAGCCATCACGGGCATCGAGTCGGTGTCGGCCAAGGACAGCGCCGTCACAATCGTGATGAAGGGGGGCGCGGGGATCCGCTTCTTCGGCGTCGGTGGCAAGTCGGACGGTCGCATCGGAGGCTTCACGCCGGCGGACGCCGAGAAGTTCGTGGCCTACCTGAGTCCTCGGCTCACGAAGTAGCTGGTCGCCACAGGTCCCGGAGATCGTCGCGGTGGGCCAGGAGCACCACGCCCGCCGCGACCGCCATGGGTAGCGCCGCCACCCAGGGACGGCCCAGCAGCACGACGAGGAGCGGCGCCGCGACAACCGCCGCGAGGCCGCCCGCCGACCATCGCCTGGTGAGCGCGTAGAGCGCCATCGAGAGGGCCACCGCGATCGCGGTCGCCGCCGGCTCCAAGAGCAGGAATCCGCCCACGGCCGGGGCAATCCCCTTCCCGCCTCGGAAACCGAGTTGCGCGGGCCAGATGTGTCCGGCAATAGCCGCGATCGCGCCGGTGGCCGCGCCCAGGTAGTCGGCCAGCCAGAATCCGACGAGGGCGGCAAGTGCGCCCTTGGCTGCGTCGAGGGCGAGTACGAGCGCGAACCCCGGTCGGCCCAGCAACCGCCCGGCATTCGTGGCGCCGGCGTTGCCGGAGTGCAGATCCCGCAGGTCCACCCCCCGCCGCGCGCGCACCAGGTAGTAGCCGGCGTTCAGGCATCCCACGGCATAGCCGAAGGCGGTGATCGTGGCGAGGCGCGCTGGAAGGGGCAAGCCGAACATGGGAGGAGGATAACGCGGCTCACTGGGGCTGCGTATGCTTCCCAACCACCGGCCCCCGAGGGCCTCCTTCCCTCTCTTCACCACCATTCCGCATGCGCCGCCTCCGCCTGAGCGCCGTTGCCCTGGTCGCCCTCCTCTTCTGCAGCGGCGCGCCGATGGCCAATGCGCAGTCGCAACCTGCCACGATCGCACCGACCGACCCGTTGGTGCGCCAGGTCCGCGCGTGGCGCGTGGCCCACGCGCCAGCCATCCTCGGCGAGTTCGCCGCCCTGCTCGCCATTCCGAACCAGGCGAGCGACTCGGTCAATATCCGGCGCAACGCCGAGGCGATCCGCGGGCTGTACGAGAAGCGCGGCGTCCGGACGCAGCTGCTCGAGTCGCCAGGGAGCCCTCCCGCCGTCTTCGGTGAGCTGAAGTCGCCGGGCGCAACGCGGACGATCCTCATCTACGTCCATTACGACGGCCAGCCCGTCCGGTCCAGCGAGTGGACCACGAAGGCGTACGAGCCGCAGGTGCTCACCGGCCGCCTCGAGGACCGCGCCGAGAAGCGCTCGATGGAGGAGGCCGCCCGACCCGAGAACGAGAACTGGCGGCTGTACGGTCGGTCGGCGTCGGACGACAAGGCGCCCGTGGTGGGCCTCGTGGCCGCGCTCGACGCCCTCGCGGCGGCC
>JANLSF010000536.1:0-3783 GCA_031362285.1 Gemmatimonadota bacterium
GTCGAGGAGCGGTACTCGGCCGTGGTGCCGTCGCACGGCGTGGTGATGCTGCGGGTGTGGCCGATCGCGAACTAGGGCGCAGCGGTCGCTGCCGTCACCACGGCGCCCTTACTTCCCCCGCCGGTTGACCGGCAGGTCGAGCGCCTTCCGGTCCACGGGCACCCCGCCCTTGATCACGAGGTTGATCCGCTGGGCGTTGCGCACGTCGAGCAGCGGATCGGCGTCGAGCAGCACGAGGTCGGCCAGCTTGCCTTCCTCGATGGAGCCCAGGTCGCGCTCCTTCCCCATGAAGATCGCGCCATGCAGCGTGCCGATCCGGATGGCATTGAGCGCCGGGACGCCGCCATTGGCGAGCAGCTCCAGCTCGCGGTGCGACGCCGGCCCGCTCGACTGGTCGGACCCGAGCGAGATCACGCCGCCCGCCGAGTCGACCTGGCGGTGGTTCGCCTGCGCCACGGGGGTCATCACCTTCATCCAGGTCGTCCACGCGCGGCGCGCATACTCGTCGCGCACCGGCCCCTTGAGCCGCGCGATCTCGGCCGGCTCGTACACGTCGCGGTAGAGCGGCTGGTCGAGGAACTCCGCGTGCTCCACGAGGCGGCTGTACCCCTCGCCGATGGTGAGGGTCGAGGCCTGCGGCGTCCGGGTGCTCGCCATCAGCTGCACGAACGCGGGGCTCACCGGTCCCTGGATGGTCGGGTGGGCCAGCGTGTTGATCCCCGCCGACATCGCCTGGCGGGCGCGGTACTCGTGCGAGATGTGCGCCGTGGTGCGGATGCCATGGTCGTTGATGTACCGGGCCGCCTTCGCCATGACGTCGACGTCGAGCAGCGGGATGAGCGGGCGCGTGCCCCACCCGTGCTCGTCGAAGGTGAACTTCACCATGTCCGGCTTGCGGGCCAGGTGGGCGTCGAGTTGCGCGATGGCCTCGGGCCAGGAGTCGATGAGCGCCGCGCCCGGGCCGTCGCCGTGTCCGCCCGGCGCCGTGACCACGCCGCCGGTGGCGTAGATGCGCGGGCTCGCGATGGTGCCGGCGCGCTCCCGCGAGCGGAGCGGGAAGATGAAGTCGGGATCGTTCCCCGCGTCGTACACCGAGGTGATGCCGCTGTACAGGAAGCCGTGGAGCGCCCGCACTCCCGCCTGCACGTCCTGTTGGCTCCCCTGCAGGTGAATGTGGACGTCGATCAGTCCCGGGATGAGGAACTTGCCGCGCCCATCGATGCGCATGGCCCCCGCCGGTGCCGTGATCGCCCCGCGCGCGATCCGCGTGATGCGCTCCCCCTCGATCAGCACCGACGCGCCGGGCATGGCGGGTCGCCCCGTCCCGTCGATCACGGTCACGTCCTGGATGACGATCACGCGCTGTTGGGCTGCAAGCGGCGCGGTGAGGGCGACCGCGACACCAAGGGCGCCGATGGCGAGGCGTGCGAGCGGATGGAGCGTCATGCGAGACCTCGAAGGGGAAGGGCGCCGGGCGCAGCCCGGACGAGCGACGGCTACTTCGGCCGGTACGGGTCCGGCGCGGCCACGGGCACGAGCGGATGCGTGACGGTGCTCGTGGTGAAATCGGCCACCATCTTGTCGAACACGCTGATCGCCCACGGGTTGAAGTCCTTGACGTCCGACTCCTCGCGAGGATCCGACCGCAGGTTGAACAGCCGCATGAGCGGCGCCTCCGTGATGCGCGGCTCGGGCATGAACGCGTAGTGGAACTTCCAGTCGTGCCACTTGGCGGCGCGCACCTGCTGGCCGGTGAAGAAGAGCAGCGACGTCCGGTTCGAGTGCACCTGCTTCCCCTCGAGGAAGGGCAGTTGGTTCACGCCGTCGATGGCGCGATCCCTCGGCACGAGGTCGGCGCCAACGGCGGCGGCGATCGTGGGGAAGATGTCCATCACGCTCACGATCTCGTTCGACACCTGTCCCGCCGGGATGCGCCCCGTCCACCGGACGATGCACGGGGTGCGGATGCCCCCCTCCATCACCGAGTTGTAGAAGCCGCGCCAGGGGCCCGACGTGCCGCGCCACGGACGACGCGCCTCGGCACCGTTGTCGGTGCACCAGAGCACGATCGTGTTGCGATCGAGGCCGAGCCGCTGGATCGCGTCGACCACGATCCCCACGTTGCGATCGACGTCGAGCATCGCGTCGCCGATGTCGCCCGCGCCGCTCTTCCCCGCGAAGTCCGGGTGCGCGAGGGTGGGGAAGTGGACCTGCGTGATGGGGTAGTAGAGGAAGAAGGGCTTCTTCGCCTTGGCGTTGCGCTCCATGAACGCCACGCCACGCGCGGCCGCCTCGCGGTCGATCGTGCGGCGCGACGCCAGGTCGAACACGCGCACGCGCTTGGCCGTGTCACCCGTCTTCTGCTCCCAGATGTACGGCGTGTCGGCCGGGTCGAAGCCTGGCGACGTGGTGAGCTGCGCGTCGGTGCTCGTGAGGGGGATGCCGAACCACTCGTCGAACCCCTGGTCGGTGGGCGACCGGCGCCCGCGCCACTGCGCGCCGCCCAGGTGCCACTTGCCGTGGATCGCCGTCGCGTAGCCCTGCGACCGCAGCGCCTCGGCCATCGTGACTTCCCACAGCGTCATCCCCGCTTCCTGCGTGGCCCCGGTGCGCACCGCATAGCGCCCCGTGAGCAGCGCCGCGCGCGACGGCACGCAAGAGAATTCCACGTTGAAGTTGTTGAGCCGCATGCCCTGCGACGCCAGCCGGTCGATGCGCGTGGTCGGCACGCCGCGCACGCTGCCGTAGACGCCCACCTCGCCCCATCCGAGGTTGTCGGCGAACATCAGCACGATGTTGGGGCGCGAGGCGGGCCGCTGCGCTCGTGCGGTCGGCACCGACGCCGACGCAAGCGCCAGGACGGCGATGCACATGACCCGGCGGCGTGCGCGCCTGGACAATCCGGTGAGCGTCATGCCCACAACTTCCGCCCTCCCGGCGCCGTGCGCCAGAGCGCCGCGCGCGACCCGCGACGTCGCTTGACTCCCCCACTCACCCCCGTAGACTCTCACGCTCACCTCCACCCGCCACCGCCCTGTCCCTCCGTCTGCCTCGCCGCTCTGCCGTCGTTGCGCTCGCCGTGCTTGGCGCGGGCGCCTGCGAGTCGCGGTCGGCTCCGTCGAGGACGCCGGCCGTCGTGGCGGTTGCCCCCACGCCTCCTCCAGGCGAGGCGCCACCCGGCATGGTCTGGGTGAGTGGCGGCTTCTTCCGCATGGGGGGCGATGACCCCTACGCGTCGGACTCCGAGAAACCCGTGCACGGAGTCCGCGTGAGCGGCTACTTCATGGATGCGCACGTGGTGACCAACGCGGAGTTCCGGGTGTTCGTGAAGGCCACCCGGTACGTGACCGTGGCCGAGCGCGCGCCCGACGTGGCCGAGCTGATGCGGCAGCTGCCCCCCGGCACGCCGCGGCCCGATCCGGCGCTGCTGGTGCCTGGCTCGCTCGTGTTTGCGCCCACCACGCAAGCGGTGGACCTGCGCGACGCGTCGCAGTGGTGGAAGTGGACCCCCGGCGCCAACTGGCTCCATCCGGCCGGGCCGGCGAGTTCGATCGCCGGCAAGGACAGCTTTCCCGTGGTGCACGTGGCGTGGGACGACGCGGTGGCGTACGCCACCTGGAAGGGCGCTCGGCTCCCCACCGAAGCCGAGTGGGAGTATGCGGCGCGCGGCGGCAATCGGCGCACCGCCTTCGCCTGGGGCGACTCGGCGTTCGATCCGCATCACCCGCAGGCCAACATCTACGAGGGCACCTTCCCCACGCATGCGGCCGAGCCCAAGCCGGT
>JANLSF010000827.1:0-1545 GCA_031362285.1 Gemmatimonadota bacterium
GCCATCTCCGAAGCACCTCGTAAAGTCATCCAGGTTTCAGGAATCCGCAAAGCGTACGGAGCAACCCTGGCCGTGGCCGACGTTTCGTTCGACGTCTACGAAGGCGAAATCTTCGGGTTGATCGGCCCCAACGGCGCGGGAAAGACAACCACGATGGAATGCGTCGAAGGAGTGCGCCGTCCGGACCGGGGAGCTATTTCGATTCTGGGCCTGGATCCGTTCCGCGACGTCTATCGGTTGCAGAATCGTATTGGGGTGCAACTCCAACAGGCACAGCTCCAGAAGAGGATCAAGGTGTGGGAGGCGGTGGACCTCTGGGCGTCGCTCTATTCGCACGTGGTGGACACCGACCTGCTGCTGTCACGCCTTGGCCTGGAGGGCAAGCGCAACGCGTGGTTCATGACGCTCTCGGGCGGGCAGAAGCAGCGGCTGTTCATTGCGCTGGCGCTGATCCACGAACCCGAGGTGGTGTTCCTCGACGAGCTCACCACCGGGCTCGACCCCCAGGCGCGTCGCGCGATCTGGGACCTTATTACGGGCATCCGCGACCGCGGCTCCACGGTCTTCATGACCACGCACCTGATGGAAGAGGCGGAACGGCTGTGCGACCGGGTGGCGATCATCGAACATGGACGGCTGATCGAGGTCGGGTCGCCGGGTGACCTCGTGCGCAAGCACTGTCCCGAGCGTGGCGTGGTGTTCACGAGCGACGGCGACGACGTCGCCGAGCGGCTGCGAGCGCTCGCGGCCGTGACCTCGGCGACGAGCAGCGGCGGCACGCACACGCTCCGAGGCGAGGGCGACGACTTTGTCACCCACGTGATCCACTTCCTGGCGCACGAACAGATCCACGTCCGCGGCTTTCGCACCGAGATCCCCACGCTCGAGGATGTCTTCCTGAAGCTCACCGGCCACGGGATCAGGGACTGACCCATGCTCACCGGCTTCTGGACGCTGACCTGGGTGGAGACGAAGGTCTTCGTGCGCGAACCGCTGGGCGTGGTGGGGAGCGTGGGCATGCCGGCGCTGCTCTTCCTGCTCATGGGCCGGGCGCTCGGCACGGGCCAACCGCTGGCGTTGCCCGCCGACCAGCCGCCGTTCAACGTGGCGATCCTCGCCGCGGTGATGATCGCGATCAGCGCCGTGCAGTCGCTGGTGGCGATCATCTCGATCTACCGCGAGGGCGGGATCCTCAAGCGACTGCGCGCCACGCCGCTGTCGCCGGTGACGATCCTCGGTGCCCACGTGGTGGTGAAGCTCGTGTTCACCGTGGTCAGCCTGTCCCTGTTGATCCTCGCCGGCCGGCGGATGTTTCCCGGCGCCATGCAGGTGAACGTGGTGAGCTTCACGGCGGCGCTGCTGCTGGGCACGTTGAGCATCCTGTCGCTCGGCTTCGTGCTGGCGAGTCTCGTGCCCACGGCGCGCTTTGCGCAGCTCATCGGTGCCGCCGTCCTCATGCCCATGCTGGCCGTGTCGGGGCTGTTCTATCCGGTGGCGCAGCTGCCCCGGGCGCTGCAGCTGTTCGCGAACGTCGTGCCATTGCCG
>JANLSF010000832.1:0-4252 GCA_031362285.1 Gemmatimonadota bacterium
GGTAGCTGTTCGGGCTGATGGCGATCGGGTCAGCGACGCTCTTACTCTGTGACGAGCACAGGATCGGCTCTGGGCACGGATCGAGCTGCCGCCTCCCCGAAGACTTATACCGCGTTACTGGGTACATACAAGGCACGGAGGCACCGAGGACTGCGAGAGGGGCAACGACGGACTTCCTTTGTTCTGGTTCGGTGTGGGGGCCGGCCGTCGACGCGCGCGCGAGTCCCGGAAGAGAAGACGTTGTGGTTCTCGCCGTCCTCCGTGCCTCCGTGACTCCGTGGTCATCGCGGTGGCCGTTGCCCCTACGGCGCCTCGCCCAGGAACTCCGCCGTCACCTCCCACAGCCGCCGCGCGGACGCGCCGTCCTGCGCGGCCTTGCTCAGCGTGCCGGGCCTCCGCTTCTCGAAGTAGCCACCCGTCCGTCCGGCCGCATCCGGCGCCGTGGCCAGCCACACGAGGGTGTCGGCGCCCTTCGCCTCCGAGAGCGCGACCAGCGACTTGGCCGCCTTGATCAGCGTCGCGAGCACGACGCCGTTGCCGTCGCCGAACCGGGAACCGACGAAGCCGGGATGGAAGCTCGACGCGCTTACCCGGCGGGTGGCCGGGTCGAGGGCGAGGCGCCGCGCGAGTTCGCGCGTGAACAGGATGTTCATCAGCTTCGAGGTGCCGTAGGCCGTCCACGCCGAGTAGCTGCGGGCGCTCTCGAGATCGGTGAAGTCGAGCCTGGCCCGCATGTGCGCCCGGCTGGCCGTGCTGATGATGCGCCCATCGTCCGAGGCGGCGATGTTCGGCAGCAGCAATCGGGCGAGCAGCCAGTACGCCAGGTGATTGAGCGCGAACGTCATCTCGATGCCGTCGGCGGTGAGCCGCCGGGTGTCGAAGATGGCGCCGGCGTTGTTGGCGAGCACGTCGATCACCGGCGCAGCGGCGGCGATTTCCGTCCCCAGCCGCCGGATGTCGGAGAGCTGCGAGAGGTCCCCGTGGAAGGGGTGCACCTCGCCTGCGCCGCGGGCCGCGAGGTCGGCGCGCAGCGTCTTGAGCAACGCATGGTGGCGCCCCACCACCAGCAGACGGTTTCCCGGCGTGGCGAGGGCCAGCGCCGCCTGCCGGCCGATGCCTGACGTGGCGCCGGTGATGACGATGGTCCGGGTTGCGGTCATGCGTCGACCCGCTCAAGGCCCGCACCGCCGCGCGCCAGGCGCCAGCGCGTCGGTGTCTCGAGTGGGGCCCCGGGCCGCGACACATGGGCCAGGCTGCGCACGTCGCAGCGGACCTCGTCGGCGGTCGCACGGCACGACAGGTATCCGCGCCGGGCGCTGTGCCACTTGAGCGAGTCGGGAGCGGCGAGCTTGTACGGGTAGTAGAACGACGACACGTCCTGTCCGTCGCCGCCGCTCGAGATCGACGTCCCCACGAACTCGGCGCCGATCACGGGGCGGTCCGCCTGATCGAAGCCGGTGCGCAGGTTCCCCACGTAGTTGGCATGGATGTCACCGGTGACCACCACGCTGCGTCCCGGCGCATGGTCGGCGAGGGCGCGGAGCAGCCGGTCGCGGGCCACGGGATAGCCCGACCAGCTGTCCATGTAGACGATCGTGCCGTCCTTGGGCTGGATGTCGGGGGGCATGAGCATCACGGGGTTGCCGAGCAGTTGCCAGCGCGCCTTCGACCCCTTGAGGCCGTCGAACAGCCAGCGCTCCTGCGCCTCGCCCAGCATGGTGCGCGCCGGGTCGTTCCAGTCGCCGCACGGGATCACCTTGTTCCCGTCTCCGCACGCCTGGTCGGTGCGATACTGGCGCGCATCGAGCATGTGCACGTCGGCCATGCGCCCCCACGTGGTGCGCTGGTACACGGTGAGGTCGTGGAAGTTGGCGGCGCGCGGCACGCGCACCGGCATGTGCTCCCACCACGCCTGGTAACCGGCGGCCCGCCGGGCGGCCGTCGCGACGGTCGGTCCCTTGTCGAACTGCCCGATGTCGTTGGCGTAGTTGTTCGACATCTCGTGGTCGTCCCACGTGGTGAGCCAGGGGCAGTGCGCATGGGCGCGCTGCAGCAGCGCGTCCGTCTTGTACTGCGCGTACCGCTGGCGGTACTCGTCGAGCGACACGAGCTCCTTGCCCGCGTGGAGTCGCGTGCGCCCGGGAATCCCTCCCTGCTCGTAGATGTAGTCGCCGAGGAAGAGCACGAGGTCGAGTTCCTCGGCCGCCAGGTGTTCGTAGGCCGTGTAGTAGCCGTACTCGTAGTGCTGGCAACTGGCGACGGCGAAGGCGAGCGGCACGTCGGCGGCGAGCGCGGGCGTGGTGCGCGTGCGGCCCACGAGACTCGGGCCGTCGGCCGTGAGGAAGCGGTAGTGATACCAGCGGCCGGGCTGCAGCCCGGTCACCTCGGCGTGCACCGAGTGCGCGAGCTCCGGGATGGCCGTGGCCGTTCCGCGTTGGACCACCTTGGTGAACTGCTCGTCGTCGGCGACCTCCCACTTCACCTCGATGCGCGCCGTGCCCAGTCCGCCCAGCGGCTCGAGCGGCTGCGGAGCGAGGCGTGTCCACAGCACCACGCCGTTCGCGGTGGGATCGCCCGATGCCACGCCGAGCGTGAACGGGTCGCCCGCGACCGGAAGATGGCGGGCGATGCGCCACGCCGTGGGCACGCCGGCCGCGAGGGCGGCATAGCGCGCGAGGTCCGACAGGAAGTCGCGACGGTGGATCATGGCGTCACTCGGTGTTGGTGTTGCCGCCCGAGGAGAGCAGCAGGCTCCACGAGATCCATGCGACGATGCCCGGGAACGCGGAGAAGATGAGCAGCATGCCAGGGGAGTCGCCCTTGCTCGCCTGCGTCGCCAGGATGAAGAAGTAGAGCAGGGCACCCGTCGCGGCCGTCGAAGCGAGGGCGATCAGCAGCAGGACGGAGCGGAACACGACGCGGACGCCGCGGAAGCGCGCGAACGCGGTGCCGACGAACAGCACCAGCACGAGGCCGACGACGAAGGCGGTCACGCCGGGAATGTAGTGCGGGCGGCGCCGCCGGCCGCCACCCTACCGGCGCCCGATCGGCAGGCGTCGCTTGTCGAGCCGCACCATGGCCGTGTAGTCGGGGTCCACGAGTTGCACGATGGACGCGACCGCGTTCTGCGTGACGAACTGGTAGGCATCGAGCTCACCGAGTCCGCTGGCCTGCCGCACCCACCCCACCATCGCCTTGTAGGCCATCCGCGCGGCGTCCTCCAGTGGGCGCGCCGCGCCCACGAACATCACTTCGCCTGCGTTCTCGATGCGCGGCACCGGTGTCGCCTTCCCCTTGAGCAGCTCGACGTACACCTCGACGTGCATCGCCCCCTCGATCGCGGCGCCCATGATCTCGCCGTCGCCCATCGCGTAGTGGCCGTCGCCAAAGGAGAGCATGCCGCCGGACACGTTCACGCCGAGGAACACGGTGTTGCCGGCGCGCACCTGCGGGCAGTCCATGTTGCCCCCGAAGACGCCGGGCACCATGGTGGCGCGCACTTCGCCCAGGGCCGGGGCCACCCCCATGCACCCGAGGAATGGCGCCAGCGGGACCTCCCACGCCAGCCTGCCGTCCCGCGAGGTGGAGCGGGCGACGTTGCGCGTGGTGTCCACCTCGTACCGCCAGGTCGTCTCCGGGAATTCGGAGCCGAGGATCGCGGTCCGGTCGGTGCCCACCAGCGCGCCGAAGCCCGGCGAGAAGCTCGAGATGGCGTAGGTGCGCGCCGGCTCGAGCTTGAGGATGTGCACCGCGATGGTGTCGCCGGGCTCCGCGCCCTCGACGAAGAAGGGGCCGGTCTGTGGATTGTCATGCCCTGGCGGGACGAGCTTCGACGGCACGTCGGTCGCCGACTTCACCATGCCGTCGAAGCAGTCCTCGGTCCAGGTGACGATGCGCGTGCCGGGCTTGATGCGCTGTCGCGGGGTGGCGCCGCCGAAGGTGTAGGCGAGTTCCTCGTGCTTCGGGATCCAGCGCAGTTCCGGAGCGCCGGCCGGCACCGCCGCGAGCGGCGTGGGCGCCGCGCCGGGTACCGCTCCTCCACCGGTAGGCGCTGCACCCGGCGTTGCGCCCGCCTCGCGGTCACCACGCGGCGCGCCGTCGCCACACGCGGCCAGCACGCCAAGAAGACCGAGCGGGGCCTGGGCCAGGAACGATCGACGCGAATCCATGGGACCACCAGTGGGAGGGCGACGGACGCGGCGTTCTACACCGCGTCCGACAGGCTCGTGAAGTTGAAGTCGCGGATCTTGAG
>JANLSF010000833.1:0-3812 GCA_031362285.1 Gemmatimonadota bacterium
CGCCGGCTGGGCCAGCGACGCCGCCACGGTGGAAGCGGCCCTCACCGCGCGCGACGCCCGCCTGGCGGCGGCATTGCGCGCGGGGGAGCCGGTGGCCCTCTGGTTCGAGCACGACCTGTACGACCAGTGGCAACTCGTGGAGGTGCTCGCGCAGGTTGCCGCCATCGCCGGCGCGGATGCCGACGTCGAATTAGTACTCCCAAGCGACTATATCGGGGAGTTCCGGCCGGGCGCGGTGCATGCCGCCTGGGACGCGCGCGCACGGTGCACGGCCCTCCACCTCGGCACCGCCGTGCGCGCCTGGCTGGCGCTCACCGGGCGTGACCCGCTGGCCATCGACGCGCTGCGCGCGGAGTCCACCGACGCCTTGCCGCACCTGCATGCGGCGCTCACGCGCCACGCCGAGGAGTTTCCCGACGTGCGCGCGGGACTCGCGCGCACCGAGCGGCAGTTGCTCGAGGCGCTGGAGGGGGGGCCGCGTGCCCTGCGCGAACTGTTCGCGGCCGCGCACCACGCCCGCGAAACCGCCACCTTCCTCGGCGACACGGTGTTCCTCTCGATCGTGGCCCGCCTGGCGCGCGCCGCAACGCCGCTCGTGCGCGCGATGGCGGGACCCGCCGCCACCGAAGCGGCGGGCGCCGCGCCCGCGCGCGATTCATGGGCGCGGTCGCTCGAACTCACCGACGCGGGACGCGCGGCGCTCGCGGGCACGTTCGATCACGCGCGCGCCAATCGCGTCAGCCGCTGGCTGGGCGGCGTGGCGGTGGGTGGCGACGCGCCCGACTGGCGGTGGGACCCGACGGCCGAGCGGATCGTGCGCCGGTAGCGTCGGCAGGCTCGCCGGGCGCTGCGTCGCGACCGGCAACGGCGGGACCCGGGTCGCATGGAACAGGTTACCTGGCCGCGACCATGCGCGCGTAACCTGCCCGTCGACCGAGGTCCTCCGTACGCGCTGCCCGCGTGGAGGCCCGTCCTGGGGAGTGCCGCTGCGAACGGGCGCTCCCCGCCTCACCCACAGTTTGGAGGTGCCCCATGCGGGCATCATCGTGGTTGGCGTCGCGCCTGCGCGCAGCGCCACTGGTAGGACTGGCCGTCACCCTCTCGGCGTGCGGCGACCTCTCGTCGTCGGCCCCCTCCACTGCTTCGGTGCGCGACGGCGAGGTCGTGCATCTCGACGGGCTGGCGGAACTTTCCACGCAGGCCGGCCCCGGCGCACCCCGGATCGTGCGCGCACAGGCACCGTGGCAGGTGCGCGGCACCATGCAGCGTGGCGCCGCGCTGGCCGATCCGGTCAGGCGTCCGCTGCTCATGCAGGACCCCACCCGCGGCGAGGACCCGGACGAACGCCGAGACCGCGCCTTGGGCGAGCTCGGGGCCCGGCTCGTTCCGATGGTGGCCGTGGACGCTCAGTCCCGACTCGCCGCCTTCGGCCGAACGTCCGTCATCGAGGACAGCCTGAGTGATGGCCATGGCGGCATGCTGCACTTCGTCGCGATCTCCGACCTCCGCAAGGGACCGCTCACCGACTACCTCGTGGTGCGCGACGGCAAGGTGCTCAATTACCAGAAGGTGAGTTGGGCCCGCGACGGCAAGGTGTGGCGGCCGGTCGCTGCCAAGGGGTACGTGTTCGGCACCGACGGCTCGACGCTGCAGGTGGCGGCACGCGTCGCCGGGCTGGCCCAGGGCCCCGCAGCGGACTCCGCCACCGGACTGGCGGCGCTCGCCGCGCGCATCGAGGACATCCAGTTCGGCGCGCTCGCCCGGCGCCTCGTCCTCCCGCAGGCGGCCCACGCGCAGATGGGCAGTCAGGACCTCGACTGCACCCAGTATCGGCGCACCGGCGTGACGGGCAGCGGCATCTCATGCGTTGCCTTCATGATGAACAAGCTCGACAACGTCATCGTGCCGGCCTTGGCGGCACTCGCCGTGTACGTCAAGGGACTGAGCATCGAGTCGTTCGCGCTGGCGATGCGGGTC
Organism: Gemmatimonadota bacterium; assembly: GCA_031362285.1. Taxonomy (GTDB): domain Bacteria; phylum Gemmatimonadota; class Gemmatimonadetes; order Gemmatimonadales; family Gemmatimonadaceae; genus JACPPC01. The sequence goes on from JANLSF010000833.1 coordinate 1,978, forward strand.
GGCGGGCACCTGCAGGTGGCCGCGCTGGTCGATGCGCTCATCGGCATCGGCGCCACGCTCTCCGCGGTGGACTGGGCCGTCATCGCCGCCGTTGGCGTGATGTTCTATGCCGCCACCCAACTCGCGGAATGCTCGCAGTTCCACCAGGCTGCGATCGCGGAGTGCCAGAAGCTGAACCCCCGGCCTGGTGGCGGCGACGGCAGCTCCGGCGATCCATGGGACGACACCGGCTTGGTCGGCGATGCCTGCAGCATGGCCTGCGACCCCACGCGCCGCGGTATCATCGACGATTGGCGTAACGGCATTCGCGCCCAGACCTAGGCTCACCTGGCACCATCGGCGTCAGTGCGACTCACGGTGCGCTGACGCCGAGGCACGCCTTTCATCGATTCTACATCACGCGCCCATTGCCGATGACCATGACCACTCCTGCCGAACTCCGCAAGAACGCCTTCTTCGTGCCGCTGTTCGTGTTGGGCGTGGTGTTCCTGTTCCTGAACTCCGCGCTGCCGCCATGGGCCAAGGTGGTCCTCGTGCTCCTGGCCAGCTTCGGAGCATTCGCGCAGGAACGGGAGGGCCTGCTGAGCACGGGCGGCGCGCGCCTTGGCTACGTCCGCGACTCCGTGCTCCTGAGCGGCCTCATCCTCGCCTTCGTGCTCTCCCCCGGCGTCGGCAGCTGGATCGGCTTCGGTGTCGCCTGCGCGGTGCTCCTGTCGCTGCTGGTGTCGCCCTTCCGGCGACGACCGTCCAGCGCCTCCACCAGCGATCAGAATCGCGCGTCGTAGCTCACGTCCAGCCGCAACCCCGTGCGTGGCCAGATCCCGCGCGCGAGATCCACGCGCACGAGGCCGTCGAGCGCGGTCACGCCAATGCCTGCCCCACTCATGGGCCGAGCGGCGAATGGCTGGTTGTCCCGGCGTCCGGCCCAGCCGGCATCGTAGAACAGCACCGGACGCACGAGCGTCCACGTTGGCCCTGCTTCGGCGCGCGTGAACCAGAACGCATCACCGGTCATCGTCCCCGCCACCTGGCCACGCACGGTCCGGGCGCCGCCCATCAGCCACGCGCGTTGCGGCGGGAGCGTGCCGGCGGCGCCGCCGGCCGACAGGGTGAGCGTGCCGACCACGGGGCCGGCGCTTCCCCCCACCGTTCCCTCCAGCGCAACGCGTCCGTAGCTCGTCGTCCCGCCCGCGCCCTCGGCGCGCGCCTCCAGCAGCCATCGTCCGCCCAGCGGATCTGTCCCGCGCAGCCACCGTTCGCGCAGCTCCACGCCGGCCCACGTCCCCTCGCGCGCCACCACGTTGCCGAGGAACGCCGGATCGTCGCCGAATCGGCGCGCCGACCAGCGCGTCGTCACCGCGGCGCTTCCCTGACCTTCCACGAACAGTCGCTGCGTGCCGGCCCCGGCCCGGCGCGACAGTTCACCACCCCACACGCGCGCATAGAACCCCTCGTCGCGCGCCACGAGCGCCGAGAGCACCGATTCCGGAAGGCCAAACGGGGTGCCCCAGTCGTTCACGCTCACCGTCTTGGCGTAGGCCGCCCCGCGCCATGTCACCGTCCCATTGGTTCGCGCGAGCCCCAGCTCCGCGTTCAGCCACCGGTCGCCCAGCCCGAGCCGCGCCACCGCATCGACGGCGTAGCCGGCGCCGAGCTGCGAGGCGAGGCGCGCCCCGGCCGACAGCCCTTCCACCCGGTTGTAGCGCAGCATGCCATCGGCGAAGCCCCAGGAGAGCGTCGGCGCCTGCGGCGCGAACTCCGCCTGCCGGGTGAGGCCGAGCGCGGTGGATGCATCGGCCGCTTCGTCGATCGCGTCGCTGGCGTCGAACATCTTC
>JANLSF010000594.1:0-2972 GCA_031362285.1 Gemmatimonadota bacterium
AGGCTACGCCCCCGTGTGGGCTCCCGATGTACACCTCGTTGAGTCCGGAGCGATCCTAGACTTACGATACGAGCACCCCGGAAGGAGAGACCCGTGGCAACGAGGTGTACATCCGCCAGCTGCCCGGCGGTGGCGGCGAGGTGCGGGTGTCCATGGACCGAGGCTACGCCCCCGTGTGGGCTCCCGATGGACGCGAGCTGTTCTTCCACACGCCGGACTCGATGTACGTCGTGCCGGTCAGCCTCGGGTCCCGCGTGGTCGTGGGAACGCCACGCGCCCTGTTCGCGCTTCGGGGCGGCCTGATCACCAGCCCGACTCGGCAATCGTACGACGCGCTGCCCGGCGGCCGTGAACTGGTGATGTTCGCGCGACCCGACGTCGTCGGCGATGCTCGGCCCCCGCTGGTGGTGCGCCTCAATTGGACGGCGGCGCTCCAATCCGGGCAGCGCCCGGCGCGCCGCGACTGACCGCAGCCATGACGCCCCTCAGGTGGACGCTCCGCGGTCGGGTGCGAGCAGCCGTCCCACCTCGCGTCACGGGACCAGTTGCGTGGTGCCGCGTGCCTGTCGTGCACGTCCGCCGTGGATCACGCGGGTCTGGATGACGATCTGCGGGGAGCGCCGGTGCACGCCCTGTGCGAGACGGTCGACCGCGTGCGTGAAGTCGCTGGCGATCGTCGCACCTGATTTCGCTTCGATGAGGGTCACGGTGGTCGCGTCGCTCGCGATCAGGTCCACTTCCAGGCCGGCGGCGTCGCGATAGTGATGGAGGTCGCACCGGGTGCCGTGATGCGCGCGCTGCTTGACGAGCTCCGAGGCCACCCAGCTCTCGAACAGGGCGCCACGCAGGGGGTGCGTGCGCAATTGCTCGGGCTCGCGAATGCCGAGCAGGTACGAGGCGACGCCCGTGTCCACGACGTGCAGCTTGGCGGACTTGACGACTTGCTTCCTCCCAGCTCGGGGAAAAGAGTTCGAGCAATCCGGTGCGACCGGCGAGCGACTGCGTGACCGATGCCGTCAGCGCGAGCTGCTGCGATCCGGTGAGAATGAAGCGACCGGGGGTGGGTCGCTCATCGACCTCGGCCTGGAGGTACGTGAACAGCGCCGGCGCTTGCTGCACTTCGTCGATTTGGCAGTTGAATTGCCAACTTGGTGTCTTTGTACTAAGTCGCTGTTGGATATAGTGTTAGACACGTTCGTCGCCCTGGCCGACCGCTACCGCCTTGAGTGCGAACTGGGCGCGAGCGTCAGGAGCGGCGCCCAATCGTGCCAAGTCGCCCCTTGATTCGGCCACGATCGCTTGCAAGTCGAGATTCATAAGTGGCTGTTTTACATACACTTATGGAATGTTGTGCAAATCGAATATATAATGTATGATTTGCAATGATCGACAGGAGCCTCCTTCCTCTCGTCCGAGCGCGCCTCGACGAGATGCCCGCAGTGGTCCTCCTCGGACCCCGGCAGGTCGGCAAGACGACGCTCGCGCGAACACTCGCGGATGAGCTCGGCGACAGCGCCGTGTACCTCGACCTCGAGCGCGAGGACCATCGTCGCCGCCTGGATGACGCGGGGGCCTACCTGCGCACCCTCTCCAACACGCTGGTGGTCTTGGACGAAGTCCACCGCGTACCCGACCTCTTTCCGACGGTGCGCGGGATCATTGACGATCGCCGGCGCGCGGGTGAGCGCGTGCGACAATTCCTTCTGCTGGGATCGGCCTCGCTCGACCTGCAGCGCCAAGCCGGAGAGTCACTCGCCGGACGGGCGAGCTACCTCGAATTGACGCCAATCGGCATCGCGGAGTGGGAGGGACTCGGAACGGTGGACACCCTGTGGGTCCGCGGCGGATTTCCCGAGAGCCTGACCGCCCCGACCGACGCCGCGAGCGCCCGCTGGCGTGACGACTTCGTCCGTAGCTATCTCGAGCGCGACGTCCCGCTCTTCGTTCCGGGTTGGCCCGCACCCACCATCGGCCGCCTGTGGCGCATGCTGGCGCACGCGCAGGGGACCACGCTGAACAAGGCGCAGCTTGCCACGAATCTCGAGGTGAGCGCCCCGACGGCGGGCCGCTACATCGACTTGCTCGAGCAACTGCTGCTCGTGCGGCGCCTGCCGGCGTGGAGTGGCAACATCCGGAAGCGACTCGTCCGGACGCCCAAGGTCTTTCTGCGCGACAGCGGGTTGCTGCACGCGCTCCTTGGCCTGCCGACCCTTGGCGACGTCCTTTCGCACCCGGTGGTCGGTGCCAGCTGGGAGGGGTTCGTGCTCGAGCAGTTGATCGCCGCGGCCGGACCCGCGCGTTTCCCGATGTACTATCGCACGGCGGGAGGACACGAGGCCGACCTCGTCTTCGAGCGCGGCGGCGACGTCGAGATGGTGATCGAGATCAAGCGGTCGAGCGCTCCCGTCGCGAGCGCGGGCTTCCGCGCCGTTGTCGATTCGCTGCAACCACGGCAGGCCTTCATCGTGCATGGGGGCGAGGGCACCTGGCCGATGGCCGACGGGCTCACGGCCATCGCCCTGCCCGAGATGGCGCGACGACTGCACAACGATGCGTAGCGATCGTCGTGCCGGTTGCGGACCCGCCACCACCTTCCCCCCATGGCGCGCGCGTCGCAGCTTCACCTGGACAGCCCCTCACCCATGCCTACGATAGACCGCCTCACCGCCGCCATCGCCGACCGCTACCGCATCGAGCGCGAGCTTGGCGCCGGCGGCATGGCCACCGTGTACCTGGCCGCCGACCTCAAGCACGACCGCCAGGTCGCCATCAAGGTGCTCAAGCCCGAGCTTGCCGCCGTCCTCGGCGCCGACCGGTTCGTGGTGGAGATCAAGACCACCGCCGCGCTGCAGCATCCGCACATCCTGCCGCTGTTCGACTCCGGCACCGCCGACGGTTTCCTGTACTACGTCATGCCCTTCATTGAAGGGGAGACGCTCCGCGCCAAGCTCGACCGCGAGTCGCAGCTGGGG
>JANLSF010000631.1:0-1819 GCA_031362285.1 Gemmatimonadota bacterium
GCCAGCGCCGTCAGCATGCCCCGGTCCAGCGGCTCCGTGATCGCCCCGCGAGGCTCGGCTTGTAGCAAGGCGAACTTTGCCGCGTTGAGGAGCTTGATCGAGAGCCGGCGCCCGACCTTCATCTGCGCGGCGTCGAAAGCCGTGTCGGTACCGGGCCGTCCGCTGGCCGCCCAGTACCGCACACCGTCGGATCCGTGCTCCTCGAGCAGGCCGAGCGGCGTCACGACGTTGCCCTTCGACTTCGACATCTTCTTTCGATCGGGGTCCAACACCCACCCCGAGATCGCCGTGTTGGTCCAAGGCAGCGACCCGTGCTCCAACTCGGCGCGCAGCACGGTGTCGAAGAGCCACGTCCGGATGATGTCGTGGGCTTGAGGCCGCAGGTCCATCGGGAAGACGCGCGCGAAAAGCGCTGGATCTTCCAGCCACCCGCCCGCAACCTGTGGCGTCAGCGACGACGTCGCCCAGGTGTCCATCACGTCAGGATCGGCGGTGAAGCCGCCAGGCTGGTCCCGCTGGCGCTCCTCGAAGCCCGTGGGCACGTCGGTCGAGGGATCGATCGGCAGCCTCGATTCCTCGGCCGCGAGCGGGCGGGTGTAGTCCGCAGAGCCGTCTGCGCGCACGGGATACCAGATCGGAAACGGTACGCCGAAGAAACGCTGTCGACTGATGCACCAGTCTCCCGCAAGCCCGTTCACCCAGTTCTCGAACCGGTGCTGCATGTAGTTGGGATGCCACCGCAACGCGCGCCCGCGCGCCAGCAACGGCTCCTTGAACTCCATGGTCTTGATGAACCACTGGCGGCTGGTGAGGATCTCCAAGGGGCGATCGCCCTTCTCGAAGAACTTCACCGGGTGCGTGATGGGCCGCGGCTCGCCGATGAGGTCGCCGGACGCCGTCAGCAGCTCGACGATCTTCGCGCGGGCCTTCGCCGCGGAAAGGCCCGCCAGCTGGTCGTACTGTTCCTGCGCGCGCGAGGCGTCGCGGGACGGCCACTGGTCGGACCCGAAGGTCACGGGCCGCAGCGCGCCGTTGGGCTGAATCACCGCCCGCACCGGCAGCGACAGCTCGCGCCACCACGTGACGTCGGTGAGGTCGCCGAAGGTGCAGATCATCGCGATGCCGCTCCCCTTCTCGGGGTCGGCCAGCGTGTGCGCCTTGACGGGGACCGGGACGCCGAAGAGCGGCGTCCACACCGACGTCTCGAAGAGAGGCTGATAGCGAGGGTCGTCCGGGTGCGCCACGAGCGCCACGCATGCGGGCAGCAACTCCGGCCGCGTGGTGTCGATCTCGACGAATCCGCCGTCGGGTCTAGCGAAGCGCACGCGATGGTATGCGCCCGGCATCTCACGGTCCTCGAGTTCCGCCTGCGCCACGGCTGTGCGGAAGTCCACGTCCCACAGGGTCGGCGCCTCAAGTTGATACGCCTGATCGCGCTGCACCATACGCAGGAACGCGAGTTGCGAGACGCGTTGAGCGGCGGGGCCGATCGTGGCGTAGGTCATCGACCAATCCACCGACAAGCCGAGATGGCGCCACAACCCTTCAAAGACCACTTCGTCTTCGGCCGTCAACCGCACGCACAGTTCCACGAAGTTCGGGCGCGACACGGAGATCGGCTGTTTGCCCGGCGTCGCCGGCGGCACAAACGCGGGGTCATAGGGCAGCGACGGGTCGCACCTCACGCCGTAGTAGTTCTGCACACGGCGCTCGGTCGGCAGGCCGTTGTCGTCCCACCCCATCGGGTAGAACACGGCCTTGCCGCGCATGCGCTGATACCGCGCGATGACATCGGTATGGGTGTAGGAGAAGACATGAC
>JANLSF010000842.1:0-2092 GCA_031362285.1 Gemmatimonadota bacterium
GGCAGCGTCCCCTCATGGGCGCGCTCCTCGCGGCCGCCTTGCTGCTGTTGATTGCCGAGCTGCTCGTGGCCCGTGGCGACGTCGCCGCGCTCGTGCGCCGCTCCGAGTCGCCGGCGCTTCGCCGCGCCGCCTGATTCGTCCACCCGCACCGCACGCATGTCGCTTCCCAGCCTGCTCGACGCCTTCATCGCGCTCCCCGCCTTCACGCGGCTGTCCACGGGACTGCCCGGGGGCGGGGCGCAGGTCGGCGTGTCGGCGTTGCCGGGCTCCGCCGATGCGGCCCTCGTGGCGGCGCTCGCCCGCCGCCACCCGACCCGGTTCTTCGTGGTGGCCGCCGGCGCCGTCGCCGACGCCGAACGCTGGATGGCCGACCTCGAGTCGCTCTCGGGGGCGGAGGGTCTCGCGCTCTACCCGCCGCGCGAGGGCTTCGGCGAGCTGGAGCCCCACGCCGAGGTGGCGGGTGAGCGCGTGGAGACGGTCGAGCGCCTCGTGCGGGGGCAGGTGCGCATCCTGTGCACTACGGCGCGCGCCCTGCTGGAGCGGACGCGGCTGCCACGCGCGCTGGCCGAATTGCGACTGGAGTTGCGGCGCGGCGAGCAGTTCCGCCCCGAGGAGCTCGCCGCGAAGCTCGAGGCGATGGGCTTCGAGCGGGTCGAGATGGTGGAAGACGTGGCGCAGTTCGCGGTGCGCGGCGGCATCTTCGACATCTACTCCTTCGGGATGGCGGAGCCCGTCCGGCTCGAGTTCTGGGGCGACGAGCTGAGCGAGATTCGCCACTTCGACCTCGCCACGCAGCGGTCGTTGCGGGCCGCCGAGGTGGCCGTGGTGCTGCCCGTGGATGGCGCGGTCACCGGCCCGGTGGACGAGAGCTCGCGGGTGTCGATCGCCGAGCTCTGGCCCTCCGACACGGTGCTCGTGATCCCCGAGGGGGCGCACCTCGAGCCCGAGATCGAGCGCACCTGGAACGAGGCCCGCCATCACGTGGAGCTCGCGCGCCGCCGCGGCGAGGCCGCGCCCGACCGGGCCGACCTGTTCCTCGCGCCGCCGGTGCTGCTGGGCGTGATGGCGCGCGCCAGCCGCGTCATCATCGAGCCCGCGGGCACGGCGGGGGCGGTCGCCTTTCCGCTGCGTGCGCCCGAGGCGATCGATCGGGACATCGCCCGGCTCAAGCGCGTCGTGGCCGACGGCGTGCCGACGATGATCCTCTGCGACAACACGGGGCAGGCCGAGCGCCTGGAGGAGTTGCTGAGCGACGGGTTTGGCGGGGTGACGGCCGCGGCGCTCGTGATCGGGGTGCTGGGCGGCGGCTTCGTGCTGCCGCCCGGGGAGGGGCGCGCGGGGCTGCGCGTGCTCACCGACCACGAGGTGTTCCGCCGCGAGCGACGGCTGCGGCGCGCCCGCCGGTACGGGCACGGCGTGGCGATGGAGTCGGTCACGGCGCTCAAGGTCGGTGACTACGTGGTGCACCTCGAGCACGGCGTCGGCATCTACCGCGGGATGCAGACGATCTTCGTGAAGGAGAGCACGATCGAGGTGGCGGTGCTCGAATACGAGGGGGGCGACCGGCTGAACGTCCCCCTGTACCGGCTCGACCAGATCGAGCGGTACCGGGCGGCCGCCGACCTCGGCGACGACGCGCCCCCGCCGCGGCTCCACAAGCTCGGCGGGAAGAAGTGGGCCCAGCAGCGCGAGCGCACGCTCAAGTCGATCGAGCTGATGACGCACGAGCTGCTGACGCTGTATGCCCGGCGCCACATCGCCACGCGGGCGCCGCAGGACGTCGAGCGCCCACAGCGAGTCCGGGCGCGCCGGGTCGCCGAAAATCTCCACGTCCCAGGTGCCACGCCAGCCGGCGTCGTGCAGGACCCGCATCAGCGCGACGCAGCGCCCGGCCGGAAGCGCACGGTCGGCGCGCGGCGCCGCGAACCAGTCGGCGACATGGACGCCCGTGATCCGGTCGACGTTCTCGGTGAGGTGTCGTTCAATCTCCGGTGTGTCGCCCACGTGCCAGAGGTCGACCATGATCCCGACGTCAGGCAGCCCGGCCTCGTCGAGCAGGGCGAGCGTTTCCGGGATCGTCGTGATCAGGGTG
>JANLSF010000648.1:0-3300 GCA_031362285.1 Gemmatimonadota bacterium
TCCGCTCCCTCGACGACCTGCCGAGGCTCCCGATCACGCGCAAGTCGGACCTGCGCGACACGTATCCGTTCGGGCTGCTCGCCGTCGATCGCCGCGACTGCGTGCGCGTGCACGCCTCCTCGGGCACCACCGGCAAGCCGACCGTCGTGGCCTACAGCGTCGCCGACGTCGACCTGTTCGCGCGCGTCTGCGCGCGCTCGCTGGCGATGGCCGGCGCCGAGCCGGGGATGATGCTCCACAATGCCTACGGCTACGGCCTCTTCACGGGCGGACTCGGCATCCACTACGGCGCCGAGCGCCTGGGGCTGACGGTGGTCCCCGTGTCGGGCGGCATGACCGAGCGGCAGATGCTGCTCATCGAGGATCTCCGTCCCGACGTGCTGACGTGCACGCCGAGCTACGCGCTCGCCCTCGCGGCGGCATTCGCCGTGCGTGGCGTCGCACCGGCGGACATCCCGCTGCGTTTCGCGCTGCACGGCGCGGAACCGTGGACCGATGGCATGCGCCTGCAGATCGACCGCGGGCTCGGGGTGCGCTGCACGAACATCTACGGCCTCTCCGAGATCATCGGCCCGGGGGTCAGCAACGAATGCGTCGAGGTGCGGAACGGCTCGCACGTCAACGAGGATCAGTTCTATCCGGAAATCCTCGACCCCGCAACGATGGAGCCGCTCCCGCACGGGCGCGAGGGCGTGCTGGTGATCACCACGCTCACCAAGGAGGCCATGCCGCTCACCCGGTACTGGACGGGCGACATCACGTCGCTCGAGCGCGGCCCGTGCGCCTGCGGCCGGACGCTCGTGCGCATGGGCCGCATCAAGGGGCGCACGGACGACATGCTCATCATCCGCGGGGTAAACGTCTTCCCCAGCCAGATCGAGAGCGTGCTCGGCCGGGTTCCGGAGTTGGCGCCGCACTATCGGCTCGTGCTCACGCGTGAGCACACCCTCGACGCCCTCGAAGTGCAGGCCGAACTCGCCCCGTCGTTCGTCTCGGAGATCGTCCGCGAGACCCTCTCCGACGAGGAGGTCGAGGCGGACCAGCAGTTGCGCGAACTGCGCGCGCGCATCGCCCGCATGATCCACGAGACCATCGGTGTCACGATGAGGGTCTCGCTCCTTCCGCCGGGCGCCGCCCCGCGCTCCGAGGGAGGCAAGCTCAACCGCCTCGTGGACGAACGGCCACGCCTCGCGTAGGCGGTCCCACGACTCCCCGTTTCGGAACCACCATGTCCTGCCGCCCCACGCCCCTCGCCGCCATTGCCGGCGTGCTCCTCCTCGCCCCCGCCCTCCTCGCCGCCCAGTCGCGCAACGCGGACTGGACCGTCAATGGTGGCGGCCCCGACGCCAACCGGCACTCCACGCTCGGGCAGATCACCCCCGAGAACGTGAAGCGCCTGCAGGTGGCGTGGACGTATGACACGAAGGATGCGTTCCCCGGCTCCGAGATGCAGGCCAACCCGATCGTGATCGACGGCGTCCTGTACGCCACGAGCCCCAAGGTGCGCGTGTTTGCGCTCGACGCGGCAACCGGCAAGGAGTTGTGGAGCTTCGATCCCTCGGGGGGCACCGCACCGACGCGGCGGTTCCGCCATCGCGGCGTGACCGTCTACGGCGACCAGCTGCTCGTCACCTACCGCAACTGGCTCTGGGCGCTCAACCGGCGCACCGGCACGCCGATCCTCACCTTCGGCGACTCCGGCAAGGTGGACCTGCGCCAAGGCCTCGGACGTCCGCCCGAAACGCTCGGCGTGGGCGCCAGTTCGCCCGGCGTCGTCTTCGAGGACCTGTACATCATCGGCACGAACATGAGCGAGAGCCTGCCGTCCGCGCCCGGTGACCTCCGCGCGTACGACCTCCACACCGGCGCCATTCGCTGGATCTTCCACACGATCCCGCATCCGGGCGAGTACGGCTACGACACGTGGAGCCCCGACTCGTGGAAGATCAACGGCGGCGCCAACGCCTGGTCCGGCGTGACGATCGATCGCCAGCACGCGCTGGTCTTCGCCGCCACCGGCTCGGCCTCCTTCGACTTCTACGGCTCGAACCGGATCGGCGACAACCTGTTCGCGAACACGATCCTCGCCCTCGACGCGCGCACGGGCAAGCGCGTCTGGCACTGGCAGGGGATCAAGCACGACCTCTGGGACATGGACTTCCCCGCGGCCCCGACACTCGTGACGGTGAAACGGAAGGGGAAGGACGTGGAGGCGATTGCCCAGACGACCAAGAGCGGTCACGTGTGGGTGCTCGATCGCCTCACGGGCGAATCGCTCTTCCCGACGCGCGAGTTCCGGGTGCCGGTGTCCAGGCTCGACGGCGAAGTCGCGTCCACCACGCAGCGCCTGCCGGTGCTCCCCAAGCCACTCGTGCGCCAGACGCTGACGGAGCGCGACCTCACCAGGCGCACCCCCGCCGCGCACGCCGCGGCCCTGAAGACCTTCCGTCAGTACCCGAACCGCGGCCTGTTCAATCCGCCGTCGGAGGCGGGCACCATCGTCTTCCCCGGCTACGACGGCGGGGCCGAGTGGGGCGGGCCAGCGTTCGATCCGGAGACCAACCTGCTGTACGTGAACACGATCGAGATGGCGTGGCTGCTCAAGATGATCCCGCGCGACGACAAGTCGCTGTACAACAACAACTGCGCCAGCTGCCATCGCACCGACCTGAAGGGCACGCCGGGACAGATCCCGACGCTGGTCGGCATCGGGGAGCGCCGCACGAGGGCAGACCTCGCGACCGTCATCCGCAACGGCTACGGGCGCATGCCCGCGTTCGGCGGCGCGCTCGAGGGCGGGGCCATCGACGACCTCGTGAACTTCCTGATCACCGGCAAGGACGCCAACGACAAGCCGGGGCGCAATCCGTACTGGATGAAGTACCGGAACGACGGCTACGCGATCTTCCAGGACTCCGGCTTCTATCCGGCCATCTCGCCGCCGTGGGGCTCGCTCACGGCCATCGACCTGAACACCGGCGCGTTCCGCTGGCGCATCCCGTTCGGCGAATATCCGCAACTGGCCGCGAAGGGGATCACGAACACCGGGACGGACAACTACGGTGGTCCCGTGGTGACGACCAGCGGCCTGCTCTTCATCGCGGCCACGAGCTGGGACAACAAGATCCGCGCGTTCGACAAACGGAATGGCAAGCTGCTGTGGGACGCGGTGCTGCCGTTCGCCGGGGCCGCCACGCCGTCGCTCTACATGGTCGGGGGCCGGCAATACCTCGTGATCGCCTGCGGGGGCGGCAAGAATGACGCGCCCTCGGGCGGCACCTTCGTCGCCTTCGCGGCGTC